>JAVWIB010000031.1:0-25044 GCA_036639755.1 Bacteroidales bacterium | reverse complement strand
TCATTCCTACTAATTTAAAGGATCGTTTAATTTAAACGCTATTTTATTATATTTGCAGTGCAATAAAAAAAGCCCGTTTTTTAAAACAGACTTTGGGCTTAGGCTAAGTTTATGAGGAAGATACAAATAAAAAAAATAGTTTTTTTTTGCAGGAGAAAAAAAACTTTTTAACTTTGCTCCCGTGTACAAATTAAACGATCCTTTATTTTTTTGCATAAAAAAATGCGCAATCCCTCTCAGATGAGGCGGTGGCGCATTTTTTGTGTTTAGGAACTTTTCATATTCCTACCGGAATTTGTTAACAAGGAGAGCGGAAAATAATTTTCCGCTCTCCTTTACCTTTTTTTATAAAAAATTTATAACTTTGTTTCTTTTATAGTATTCAATAGGTCTATTAATTTAACTAAATATGAAGAAATTAATTTTGTTATTCATCGTTTCTGCATGCGTTGCTTTAACCTCTTGTGTTAAAGATAATACCGGCACTCATGAGCCAACACAACCGGAGGATAAAGCTCTAACCGAACGACTTACTACCTCCACCGTCATGCAAGTTCCTGTTCAGACAGGTAAAATTACGGTTGTAACTTATGCAGGAGATACTCTGTGCATTGCAACCGGGGCGACCTCCATCATGGTTCCTAAAACCGGTGCCATATCCAAGGCCGATGATCCAATTAAAATCAGCTATATAAATGAGTCTGACCCTAATTATGCAGCACTTTTAAAAGACGGAGATAAATCCGGAATTTGGCAGACATTGGTATTTGAAGATTCCAAAAATGCAGACCACGATTATAATGATCTTGTTTTACATGTACGTTACCAACGTTCATTCAAAGCGAATAATGACTTATTTTGTATTGGTGTACAACCAATTGCATTTGGAGCAACCAAATTAATAAAACTAGGTTGCGAAATTATTTATAAAGGGCAGAGTGTATTTAACGAAATTATTTCCCAAAACGCAAAAAATGATTTCTTTACAGGAACTACTCAGGCACAACTTATTAACACCTACAATATGGATTATCAATCACCCTTATTCACCAAAGTATTTGCATTTGATGCAAAGGGGGTTGAAATGGGAGAGATACGGGTAATATGGTATATTCAAGTTGATGGCGAAAACGTTAAAGAAGGGCAGGTAACTCTGTATGCGGTAAATGATAAATATTCCTTTACCAACAAAGAGAAACGTCCTTATGGAATTATCATCACAGATGCGAGTGAAACTCTTGGAGATCATAATCTGGAGCACACACCTGCGTGGTTCTCTTATCCCAAAGAACAAATTAATATAAGCGATTGTTATCCCGGTTTTGATGGGTGGATAAGTGGAAGTGCTCAAACTTTTAATACTAAAATTTACAATATTAAAAATATTTTTAATATTGTGCAAAAACTTGGTAAAGAGCCAAAAATGTTATATGAAATGCAGAGTAACGGCCTTGAAAAGCCGGATAGCGGAAGGTATAAAGATATCACAAAACATTACCCGATACAGAGCCTTTAATAATTAAAATAGACACAGCTTACAGCCGCAATAGCGGCTGTTTCTGTTCTCAGACGGGAGGTTCCAAGGTGTATCGGTTTAAACCCTGCTTCAAAAGCCAGTTCAACCTCTTTAGGGGAAAAATCCCCCTCCGGCCCAATAAGAATCATAATTTGTGGAAGCTCTAGTTGATTTTGCAAAGCCGCAGTTTTGTTCTGCATATCTTTGTATTCCAATAACACTTTTTGCAAAGACTCTTTCTGTGTCTCTCCGCAATAGGCAATCAACTTAAGAGCAGATGTTTGAGCATGCTCTTTTATAAAAGAAATCACACTTTCTTCGGGCGCAAGGAGAGGAATTGCAGCTTTAAGAGATTGCTTGGCGGCCGAAACCAATATCTTACAAAATCGCTCCGGTTTCACAATTTTTCTCTGCGAATACTCCCCTATTACCGGCACAATTTTGTCTATTCCTATCTCCGTAGCCTTTTCCAGAAACCATTCATACCTGTCCATATTTTTAGTAGGGGCTACCGCCATGGTAAGGTGATAAGAATGGCAGCCCCAGTTCTGATCAGAAGAGATCACCCGGCATACAACCTCCCTCCTACACTCCATGATTTTACATTCATACAAGCCTCCCGCTCCGTCAATCACATGAATTACATCTGCAACAACATGTCTGAGCACCTTTGTACAATGCTTGCTCTCCTCTTCGTTTAAAGTACAGATTCCGTTTATAAAATTATCAGAATAAAAAAGTTCCATCTTGCTAATAAATTGTAAAAATAGATTGTTATAATACTGCAAATATATCAACAAAATAGCTATTTTTGTAAATTGTAAAAAATTATAAATACAATGACTCAAATTAAATCGCCCCGCTATGTGGCACTGGATGTTCTTAGAGGCATGACAGTAGCAGGCATGATCCTGGTTAACAATCCCGGTTCATGGGGGGCTGTTTTTCCGCCGTTAAAACACGCTGCATGGGCCGGATGTACCCCTACCGATCTTGTCTTTCCGTTTTTTCTCTTTGTAGTAGGGGCGGCCATGGCATTTTCTTTTGCAAAAGATAACGAAAGCCTGACTCCCGATAGCGTAAAAAAGTTACTCAAACGGGGACTTCTCATATTTGTTGTAGGGCTTGGTCTGAATGCATTCCCTTTTTACCCCTATTCTCCCGATCAGGCACTCGGATTCTGGGAAAATCTTCTCTCTCACTTTGAGCATCTGCGAATTTTTGGAGTATTACAACGTATAGCAATGTGTTACGTACTAGGAGGGCTTATAGCTCTTTGGCTAAAGAGCTATAAAAAAATCATAGGGGCCATGGCGGTTCTTATGGGAATCCATTGGCTGATATTGTGGGCCATAGGCGATTCATCTGCCACATTGGTAAACGGCGCATCCGGAGTATTTTCGCTACAAGGGCAGGGGGCCGGAGCAATTGATACATGGTTACTTGGAGAGAGTCACGTATACAGCGGATTTGGACAGCCACTCGATCCGGAGGGGTTACTGGGAGCATTATCGGGAGCCTGCACCGTACTTTTAGGGTTCCTTATGGGAAATATGATCCGGCAGAATAACAGCAAAATAAATGTTGTGGCGCAATTGTATACAATAGGGCTTTGCTGCCTTGCCGGCGGAATGATATGGAGCATGGAGATGCCTATTATAAAAGCGTTATGGACAGGATCTTATGTACTTTACGCAGGAGGATGGAGCATGATCATGCTGGCTTTCTTTATCTATTTTATTGACATTAAAGGAAAAGAGACAATATTCACCCCGTTTAAGGCACTGGGTATGAATCCGTTGTTTGCCTTTGTAATGGCTGCCATGTTTGCCAAGATTTTAGGGCGGGTTATTACGTGGAGCAGCACGGTTATGGCAGCAGACGGAACGGTTGCACAGAAAAAATGGAGTGTTCTATCGTGGTTTTACAACCATGTATGCGTTGCTATGATCGGGGAAAATAATAATGTCTCCTCTTTAATTTTTGCCCTTGTATATGTGGCCGTATTTACCCTTATGGCAATGTGGCTCTATAAGAAAAAAATAATTATTAAACTCTAAACTGCTTGTAAACATGGCCTATATAGGATTAATCTCCGATACGCACTGCGTTTTTGATGAGAAACTTAAAAGTTTTCTTCAGGGGGTAGATTGTATCTGGCACGCAGGTGATTTTGGAAATGTAGAAACGGTGGATGCAATTGCTGCTTTTAAACCGCTGTACGGCGTACACGGCAATTGTGATGATCAGGGAGTGAGGCTCATTCATCCGCTTGTGAGGGTGGGCAACCTAGGGGGAATGAAAATTCTCATGACCCATATAGGGGGCTATCCGGGAAGATACGATTACAAAGCATTGCAATTGATAGAGGCGCATCGTCCCGATATTTTTATCTGCGGCCACTCCCATATTCTAAAAATCATAAACGATAAAAGACGGAATATGCTCACGATTAATCCGGGGGCAGCAGGGGTACAAGGATTCCACCATGTACGTACGGCACTCCGTTTTAGAATAGAGGGGGGAAATATAAAAGATATGGAGGTAGGTGAGTGGGAACGAACAATATAAGAAAATCAGAGAATCCAAAGAATCCAAACAACACTGAGCATCCTATTATATAAAACTAAAACACAATACACAAATGAAAAAACTATTTTTATTTTTATGCCTTTTAACGGTTACCGCCGCATTTGCACAGCAGACTCCGGTGACAAAGGCTAATTACGATCTGGCAGAACAGTTCTCTGCTAAGAAAGTAGGTACAATGGTATTTACTACCGCCGTTACTCCAAACTGGTTCCGGAATTCCGATAAATTCTGGTATACCTACAAAACGTCCAACGGCCCGGAATACTACATAGTAGATCCTGTTTTAAAATCAAAACGGAAAATATGGGATATGGGCAAACTTGCAGCCCAAATTAGCGAAATCACAAAAGATCCGTTTGATGCTCTGCATTTGCCTATTGCCAAGCTGGAGCTGAAAAACAATGATAAAACATTTGAGTTTGAAATAAGAACCTCTCTGATGGTTCCTAAAAAAGCTAAAAAAGGGGATAAAGAGGATAAAAAACCTGCAGGCAAAGAGAATAAAGTGTTCCGCTTTTCATGGGATATTGCCGGTAGCACCCTTACAGATATTACAGAAACAGAAGCAGAAAAAGATTACCCAAGATGGGCAAACATCTCTCCCGACGGTAAATACGCATTATTCTGCAAAAACTACAATATCTGGTATATGGATATGGAGAACCTAAAAAAGGCCATCGAGAATGAGAAAGACTCTACCATTGTAGAGGTACAGCTTACCAAAGACGGCACAAAAGATTTCCCTTACGGAAGAGGCAACTCAGATCCCTATGCAACAGCAGAAGATCTTGCAAAACGCGCCGGATGCCCTGCTGCATGGTCTCCCGATTCTAAATATTTTGCTCTTACCCGCCAAAACGACTCCAATGTTAAAGACCTTTGGGTGATTGATATTCTCGCCAATCCGCGCCCAAAACTGGAAACATACAAATACCAGATGCCGGGTGAACCAAGTGCTCAAGAATCTCTTTTCTTATTTGATTTTGCCGCAAAAACGTCAAAGCAAATTAAAGTAAGTGCATTCAAAGACCAATCTCTGGGAATTAACTACAATCCTCAACATCACAAAGATCAATATAACAAATATACTCCTTCCATCTGGATGGGTGATCTTGGGAAATTTTATTTCACCCGTGCCAGCCGCGATCTTAAACGGGTAGATATTTGTACCGTAGATATAAATACAGACACTTGCAAAGTAGTTCTGGAAGAACGTCTTAACACCTATGTAGAATCAAGAGACCTACAACTTGTAAACAACGGAACCGAGCTTATCCAATGGTCTGAAAGAGACGGATGGGCACATTTATATCTATACTCGGCCGATGGCAAACTTAAAAACAGAATTACACAAGGTGAATACCACGTAAGTGATATTGAGGGGATCGATCAGGCAAAACGAATCATATACTTCTCTGCAAACGGTAAAGAAGCAGGTATAAATCCTTACTACAAATATCTGTACAGCGTTAATTTTGACGGCAGCAACCTTAGGCTTTTAAACAAAGGTAACTATGATAACACTGTTAACGTTTGCGATAATGCAAAATACTTTGTAAACAACTACTCCCGCGTAGACTGCGCCCCTAAATCAGACTTGTACGATCAGTTGGGCAACAAAATTATGGAACTGGAAACAGCAGACCTGAGTCAGTTGCTTGCAAGAGGATATAAATTTCCTCAGATCGTTACCGTAAAAGCCGGTGACGGCATTACCGATTTGTACGGAGTTATGTACAAACCGTTCGATTTTGACTCTACCAAACTATATCCTATTATAGAATATGTATATCCCGGCCCGCAAACAGAGGCCAATAACAGCTCATGGAGCAAAGGAATGGATAGGATAGATCGCCTTGCACAAGTAGGCTTTATTGTAATAACCATAGGCAACAGAGGTGGTCACCCCGACCGTTCAAAATGGTATCATAACTTTGGATACGGCAATCTGAGAGATTACGGGCTTGAAGATAAAAAAGTAGCGATACAGCAACTGGCTGCAAAATACAAATTCATAAACGGAAATAAAGTTGGTATTCACGGCCACTCAGGCGGAGGATTTATGTCAACCGCAGCCATCCTTAAATATCCCGATTTCTTTACCGCAGCCGTTTCATGCGCCGGCAACCACGATAACAACATCTACAACCGTTGGTGGAGCGAACAACATCATGGTATCCTTGAGGAAATAAGCGAAAAGGGAGACACCACCTTTAAATATAGCATTCATACCAACCAGCAACTTGCCAATAACCTAAAAGGACACCTTCTACTTATTTCAGGAGATATTGACAACAACGTCCATCCGGGTAATACCCTTAGGGTGGTAGATGCCCTTATAAACGCAAATAAGAGATTTGATTTGCTTATACTTCCGGGCCAACGTCACGGTTTTGGTGATATGACCGAATATTTCTTCTGGAAAATGGCAGACCATTTTAGCAAATATCTGTTAGAAGATAACACGGAAAGGCCTGTTGATATTAAACAGATGAATAATAATTAACAGCCGTACACAAACAGTACACACAAATATAAATGTATCCCCGGAAGTTATTCATCTAACTTTTGGGGATATTTTTATACTGTCCATCCTTTTGAGTATAAAAATATATGTCTGATTATCAGATGAAAATTACCCAAAATAATATATTTGGTGTATTAAAATATTTTTATATATCTTTGCCGCCGTTTTTAACAATAAGAATACAATGATTAAAAAAATTTTAACGGTTGCTGCAATTACCACATCGGTCATACTTGGTACGGCAATCAATGCAAACGCAGAAGGATACCAGATTAATGCACAAAGTGCGCGGCAATTGGGTATGGGGCACACCGGAGTAGCCCTTAAATTGGGAGCAGAAAGTATGCTGTTCAACCCGGCCGGCATGTCGTTTATGGAAAAGAAATTTGATCTATCGCTGGGCATCACCGGTGTTAAATCACAAATAAAATACACAAACGGAGATTACAGTGCAAAAACGGATAACCCTCTTGGCACTCCGTTATACGGCTACATAGGTTACAAACCCACTAAAAACCTTGCTTTTGGAGTAAGCATCACCAATCCGGTAGGAAATTCATTAAAATGGCCTGATAACTGGGCCGGATCAACTCTTATTGAAGAGATTAATCTCAAAGGATTTTGCGTACAACCAACCGTCTCGTATAAATTCGGAAACATAGTAAGTATTGGAGCAGGGCTTATGATTGATTTTGGTAATTTTGATTTGTCAAGAGCACTTATTCCAGTGGGAGGCCTTAATGCAGCATTGGCTATCCCCGCACTGAAACCGCTTGTTGAAAGTTTTCAAGGAGAAGTTCCGCTATCTGCAAAACTTGGAGGAGATGCCAAAGTAGGTGTTGGTTACAATATTGGCGTATTGGTCAATCTTTCTAAAAAAGTTAGCATTGGAGCATCATACCGTTCAAAGATTGACTTTAACGTTGAAAAAGGAACGGCCGAACTTAATTACGCAAATGAAAACGTACAAAAAATAATTGCGGCCATTAACGGTGCTAAGCCGGGGACAATTGTAATTCCTCCGCTAAACACAGGTACATTTGAAGCAGCACTTCCTGCTCCAAGCAATTTTAACGTAGGTGTTGCTTACACACCAAACACCAAGCTTACATTAACAGCAGAACTTCAATTTGTAGGCTGGAAAGCATACGATGTTCTTACCATTCAGTTTGACGAAAAAAATCTGAAAGGCTACTCCATAACCGCTACCAAAGATTATAAAAGTACGATTATCTACAGATTAGGTGGGGAATACAACATTTGCAAACTTGCCACCGTAAGACTTGGAGCATACTACGACACCACCCCTGTAAGAGAAGAACTTTACAACCCCGAGACTCCGGGTTCTAATAAACTAGCCATTACAGCCGGTACTTCCATCCGTCCCCTTCCGTTTATGTCCATTGATATTGCCATGGCTTATATAAACGGCGCAAAAACCTACGGAAGCTACCCTACCCCAACTTCCACAGATAAAAATGCAGTATTTGCAGGAGACTATAAAGGAAGCGCATTCATGCCTTCGGTTGGTCTCTCCTTCAGATTCTAATCTGCTTTCCAAGTAAACAAACCCTACCTATATTTTCAAAAATGCCCGGTCATCAAGAGCCGGGCATTTTTAATTCGTCATATCGGGTTGCATAAAGAGTTAGTTCTGGGGATACAACAGATACGGTTTGCGCTGTTCCTTAAATTTAGCAACATCCGCAGCCCACATAGCTTGAATCTGTTCGGCCGATTTGCCCTCCATAATCATTTTTCTTACATAAGCCTGTCCCAGTTCCAGTTCAAAGAACGAACGGAAGAAGTGATCATCCATATTCAGATTATTATAAGCATCAATAATGTATTCCAGGTTAATCCCTTTGGCATTTATCTGCTCTACGGATGGGTTGGTTCTTAAATCTACCCCAAAGCACTCTTTATTGAGTTGCGGAGGGTTCTTGGCTCCGGGAATGCTACGAGGAGTAAAACGAAAGCGATATCCCTTCATATTGGGGTGTCCGTACATTTCAAAGGCTTTATCGGTACCGCGTCCCAGACTTACGGGTGTTGCCTCAAAATAGCAGGTAGAGGGGTAAAGATAAATTGCCCTCATATCGGGAAGATTCGGAGAAGGTTTTACGGGAAGGCGATATAATTTTGCGTGGGTGTAATTTTTACATTTTATAACGGTCAGTTTGCATTTTAGACCATCTGCCTTTGCATTGCCGTATCTGAGCCAGTTCTCTCCGTTTGCCATCTGAGCCAACTCGCCAAGAGTCATACCGTGCACAATGGGGATAGGCAATCCCCCCACACCCGATTTATATTTCATATCCAGAATAGGCCCGTCTACATAAAAGCCTATGGGATTGGGTCTGTCCAGCACAATAAACTCTACATTTTCCATTGCACAGGCAGCCATCATCTTAACCATGGTAACGTAATAGGTATAAAATCTCACCCCCACATCCTGCAAATCAAAAACCATAACCTCCACATCTTTCAGCAAATCTTTGTTAGAGCCATCTTTACCGGCATAAAGCGAACGGATTGGAATACCGGTTTTGGAATCAACCGAATTACTCACATGTTCGCCTGCATCTGCATCTCCTCTGAAACCATGCTCGGGCGACATAATACAAGTTACCTTTATCCCATAAGAGAGTAGCGTATCAAGCACATGAGTTTTCTCGGAAACCATGCCCGTCTGATTTGACAACACGCATACTTTTTTCCCTTTTAACAGCGGAAGATACTCTTTTACACTCTGCGCACCGGTTAAGATATCGGTTGCATAATTCATCTTCTCTTCACCCGGAAAAGTCCCGATTTTCTGCGCCTGCAAATTACCGGCGGCGGTACAGCATGCAAAAAAGGCTGTCGCAAATAATAAAAATAGTTTTCTATCCATTCTCTCTCTTTTTTAATTTATATTCAAACTTCGGCTGCCATCTTTATCTACAACAATTTCCACCCGTATGCAATCAGGGGGAAGAATCCGGTCTATCTTTTCCGGCCACTCTATCAGGCATAATCCGTTCCCTCCAAAATACTCATCAATCCCAATATCATACGCCTCTTGTATTTTATTAATTCTGTAAAAATCAAAATGATATACCGGGAAACCCTTGCCCGACTTATACTCGTTTACAATTGTAAAGGTGGGGCTGTTTACCGTATCGCTTACCCCCAGTGCCTTGCATACGGCTGTTATAAATGTAGTTTTTCCGGCCCCCATCTGCCCGTAAAAAGCAAAAATATTGCTCTCCATATCTGATTTTGAGATATAATCCACAAAATCGGCAGCCGCACGCTCTATCTCCTCCAATTTGTTAATCTTAATCGTCTTCATTTATTTTTAACTTAAATTGTATTGCTTTTGAAATATGCCTCAAAGATATAAAATCATCTCCATCTAAATCTGCAATTGTACGGGATATTTTTAATATTCTGCTATATCCCCGAGCCGAAATATTCAACTGTGAGACAATCCTCATGAGGTAGTTCTTCTGCTCCGCTCCTATTTTACAATATTTCTGCAACAAAGAGGGGGGAATCTGAGCATTGGAATAAAATCCTTCTCCCGCATACCGCTTCAACTGCACAGCCCTCGCTTTAGCAACCCTTGCGGCAATAACACAACTGGGTTCCTCAACGGAGGCCGTATCTCCCAGCAAATCTTGCGCCAATACAGGGGCAACATTCAATTGAATATCAATTCTATCCATAAGAGGTCCCGATATCTTGGAAGCATATTTCATAACCGCAGAAGAGCTACAGGTACATTGAACCCTCTGATCATAAAGATATCCGCACGGACACGGATTCATAGCCGCCACCAACATAAAAGAGGCCGGATAAGAAAATCTGGTACGAGCCCTGCAAATCTGTATCACTCTATCCTCCAAAGGTTGCCGTAAAATTTCAAGGGCACTCCGGCTAAACTCCGCAAACTCATCCAGAAACAACACTCCGTTATGTGCCAGTGAAATCTCGCCGGGCAATCCGTACACCCCCGATCCTGCCAGCGATTGTATGGTAGAGGTATGATGAGGTTGCCTGAACGGCCGCTCCCTTATAAGCCCGCCTCCGGCAGGAAATAATCCCGCAACAGAATAAATTTTACTTGTTTCTATAGCCTCCTGCGTACTCATGGGGGGTAAAATAGATCTCACACATTTTGCCATAAACGTTTTTCCGGAGCCGGGACTCCCCACCATAATCACATTGTGCCCCCCCGCAGCAGCAATCTCCAATCCTGCCTTTACCGGCTGTTGTCCTTTGACATCGGCAAAATCACATACGTATTTTTCCCCCGGTACAGTTACTCTTAGCGCACCTCCCTTGTCTGCCGGCACAACTCCGGTTAACACTCCGGTACCTTCGCACAATATTCCGGTACCAACACCTTCTCCCACATACTGCACTACTTTATCGGCAGCCAGTTCCGGTTCCTTAAGAATATCAATCACATCCTTTACACTCTCTGCCGCAAATACGGTAATCCCCTCTATCTCCGCCCCTTCCACAGCCGATTCCGCCGGCAGAATACACCCCTTAAACCCACAATCCCGTGCGTGCAAAATAATAGGCAAGGCCCCTGTAACCGGTCGCAGACTACCGTCTAAAGCCAATTCGCCCAATATCAGAAAATCTTCCGGATTTGGAAAAGTCGCCTGCCCCGATGCACTTATAATCCCCATTGCAATGGCCACATCAAATGCAGACCCCTCCTTTTTTACATTAGCAGGGGCAAGATTTACCACAATCCGCTTTCCGGGAATCCTGTAACCATACCTTCCAAGAGCACTACTGATCCTCTGTTGACTCTCTTTCACAGCAATATCGGGAAGTCCTACAAGAAAAAAAGAGATACCGTCACAGACATCTACTTCCACGGTAATCGTAAGGGGATCCAGCCCTTTACAACACGCACAAAATACTTTACATAACATAGTTTTGCCTTCAATTAAACCATGCTAAAGTAGAATATTATTTATCGTTTTTAATCGTCAATCGTAAAAACTTTACACAAGAGAAAAATATATACGATTTTAAAATAAGTTAGAGGTAACTTTATGAGTTGCACCCAGATTTTTCTTCACATAATTGCCGCAAATCTCCCCTTTCTCGTTACGGGCACCCGCACTGTTCACATATTTATCCAGAATATCATACAGCCTCTCTTTCTCCTCAACTGAAACCGCTCCACCCAGCTCAACAAGGTCTCTTGCCTCCTTAAACTTCTGATAATTAGGGCCAAACACAACAGGTATCGAATACGTTGCAGCCTCCAGTATATTATGAATACCAACACCAAAACCGCCTCCTATATAGGCAAGTTGTCCATACCTGTAAATAGAAGAGAGGATTCCAAGACAATCTATAATCAATACATCCGATTGCACAAGGGCATCATCCAGAGCGGACAACATATCACCTTGCGAACCTTTGTTACAGGAGAGTTTTTTGTCAAAATCGGAAAATTTTAAAATTTTATGAGAGCCTCCCAGCGTCTTAACCAATTTATCAATCCGTTCTTTATGAATTTCATGCGGCGCAAGAATCAATTTTACATTTTGAAAATGCTTGATTACCTCCAATAAAATTACCTCATCCGGCTCCCATGTACTACCGGCCACCACCGTAAAATGATTCTCACTAAATCGTTTAATAAGAGGAAACTCCTTGCTGCTGTGGGTAATCTGGTATACCCTGTCAAAGCGGGTATCTCCGCTTATAAAAACATTCTCTTTTATCCCTATCGATAATAACAAATCCTGCGACTGCTCATCCTGCACAAAAATCTTTGTATAACATTTGAGCATCCGCCTGAAAAAAGCCCCATACCATTTAAAAAACATTTGAGTAGGACGGAAAATTGCCGACACAATAAAAATCTGCACCCCTCTGCAATTTAGTTCATTCAGATAATTATACCAGAATTCATATTTTATAAAGATTGCCTTTTCCGGCTTTACGGTTTCCACAAAAATTCTCGCATTTTTTTGCGTATCTATAGGCATATAATAAATCCAATCTGCCAGCTCGTAATTTTTTCGCAACTCATATCCGCTCGGAGAGAAGAATGTCAGAAGTATTTTATAACCCGGTTGCTCCTTTTTATACCACTCTATTACGGGACGTGCCTGTTCAAATTCCCCCACAGACGAACAGTGAATCCATATGATAGGTTGCTCATGGCCAACCTCTTTCTTAATTCTCTTAAGAAGCCCCCTCCTTCCGTTGTAAAACAATTTAGCCTTAGGGTTAAAGGTGGAAGCCAACCAAACTAAAAAGAAATACAGACGTAGTCCTATATTGTATAAAAATCTCAAAATATGTGCAATTGTAAAAAATTGAGCGAAATTAACAATTATTTATAAATAAAAAAAATGCGTAACTTGCACAAAAATTTTTTAACATGAAACAAACCCTGGAATTAATAGGACAATATTATATTCTCATGAGGCGAGTTTTCCAGAAGCCCGAAAAACGGGATATTTTCTGGAGACAATATGCAATTGAAGCACAAAAACTTATACTGGATTCCATCCCTATCGTAAGCATTATATCGGTCTTTATAGGAGCCGTTATTGTTTTGCAGACAGCCAATAATATGGAAAGCCCTTTTATTCCCAAAATGTATGTAGGCTATATGGCGCGTGAAAGCCTGGTACTGGAATTCTGCTCCACCATGATTGCCCTTATTCTGGCCGGGAAAATAGGCTCCAACATTGCCTCCGAAATAGGGAGTATGCGAATTAGCGAACAGATTGATGCCATGGAAATTATGGGTGTAAACTCCGCCAACTACCTTATCCTTCCCAAAATAATATCAGCTACCACCTTAAGTCCGTTCCTTATGCTACTCAGTTTTATGCTGGGCCTTGCCGGCGGGGCAGTCATCATCCTTTTTACGGGAATCATTACAATGGCCCAATACACAGACGGACTGCAATTTACATTTAAGGCATACTACGTCTATTATAGCATGACCAAAATGGCGGTATTTGCCTGCATCATAACATCCGTATCATCTTTCTTCGGTTACAATGCAACGGGTGGTTCATTGGGGGTAGGACGCTCCAGTACCAAAGCCATTGTTATAAGCAGCGGCCTTATTCTTGTATTTAACCTACTCATTACCAAATTAATGTTATAAAATGATTACAGTAAAAAATCTATACAAAGAATTTGACGGAAAAGACGTCCTTAAAGATATATCCATACAATATAATGCCGGTGAATGCTCCCTTATTATTGGGGCCAGCGGATCCGGCAAAACCGTTTTACTAAAATGCCTTGTAGGGTTGCACCAACCAACCAGCGGAGAAATATGGTATGATAATACGTTGTTTAACCAACTCTCCCTAAAAGGGAAAAAAGAGGTACGAAAACAGATAGGGATGCTATTTCAAGGGAGCGCATTATTTGATTTTGCCACCGTAGAGGATAACATTATCTTCCCGATGGATTTTTTTACAGATTGGAGTCGGGAAGAGAAACTAGACAGGGCCAACTTCTGTCTGAAAAGGGTTAATCTGGAAAATGCCAACAAAAAACTCCCCTCCGAACTCAGCGGCGGGATGCAGAAAAGGGTAGGCATTGCCCGTGCTATTGCCCTCAATCCCAAATATTTATTTTGCGACGAACCCAACTCCGGCCTAGACCCTACCACCGCAATCCTGATAGACCGCCTTATTCAGGAAATTACCCGGGAGTACAACATCACCACCGTTATAAATACCCACGACATGAACTCGGTCATGGAGATAGGTGACAAAATAGGCTTCATCTACAAAGGGAACAAACTATGGGAAGGTACCAACCACGATATCCTCCACTCTCACTGCCAAGAACTCAACAATCTTGTTTTTGCCTCAAAAATGGCAAAACAGTTAAAAGCATATTTATAGTAGGTTCTCGCCTTTTCTATGAGCCTACTACATATTTTGGCAAATACTCCAGAATAGGTTTATTATAGATATCGTAGCCTATTATTCTACTCCAACTTGTTTGTTTATTCAATACGGGACAGGCTCTGTAATTAACAATCTTACAAGGCTCTGTTGTACGGGTCCACGCCAAAACAGGACAATTTGCAACATAGATTGTTTCAACCGGATTATTATAACACTCAATGTCAGTTACTTTTTTCAGATCACTAAAAGTTGCGGAAGTAAGTTTGTTACTAGAAACAACTACAGATGTTAACAAAGGGTGAGCAGAAACTGCAATACTTGTCAAAGCATTTTGTGCTAATTTAAGAGTTGTTAATTTAGCCATCCCTTTTAATGAAAACTCTCCCGATAATCTGTTATTCGTACAATGAATAGATTCTATATTGCTGCAATCCTGAATACCCACCAACTGCGTAAGAGAGGCATTATCCAAACAAGTAATCGTTTTCAAAGATGTTAATCCCGATACATCCAGCACAGGTAGAGTGGTTTTTGACATGCTTATACTTGTTAATGCTGTACAATTATTTAAAACCAACCTTTCAAGAGGGTTGCTCCAAAAACCTATACTTGTTAAAGCGGTACAGTTAGAAACATCTACATTTTTTAGGACAGGATTATTGCAAGTCTGCCCATAAGGGGCCATCCCAAAATCAAGTCTGTTTAATGATATACAATCCTTAGCTATAAAGTTCTCAAGCGTTGCGCTTGCCGTATAGAATATTGTAGCCAATTTTGAACACCGGCTTATATTAAGAGTCTTTAACTTACCCGGGAAAATATGTAATTGCACCATCTCTTTCATCCCGGACAAATCCAACTCTTGTAACATAAGATTATCAGAACAACGCAACGTGTGGATTTTTGATGAATTTCTCACAGAAAACGATACTAGATTTTTATTCCCCTCGCATGTTAAAGATCCGGTATAAAGAACATCTATTGAGAGAGAAGAGACATCGCTCTCGTTACAAGATATAGATGTAAGTAAAGGAAGATCACCTCCTGTAATGCTAAATTTAGAAGCCTTAATTTCACTAATATTAAGGTATTTTAATTTTGCAAGACCGCTTATATCAAGTAGTTGTAAATTTGCTACTGTAATTATCATCTGGCTTACAGATGTACAACCGGTAATATCTAAGTTTTCAAGCTTTGGATTAGAAAAATAAAGAGCCGGAATTGATTCGCATCCCGATACATCAACACAAACTAAATTAAGACAATACGGGCTCCAATCGGCGTGATTGGAAAACGTAAGTCCAAATTCGGCATTCCCTATTAATTTAGTACAGCCCTTGGCTTTAAATGTTTTTAATACATTGCTTATACCTCCGGAGAATGATTTTAGTAATTTACATCCGCTAATATCAATATGCTCTATTGGATTGGCATCTTCTGTACTCCATACTTTATTAATATAAAGTTCTGTGAGTTTATCTAGATTTTTAACCGAAATTTCTGTGAGTTTATTATCACTAAGCGACAAACTTATAAGATTTGGAAAATCTTTATCTGTTGCAACAAATGAAGTAAGTTTATTCATAGATAAACCAAGAGTTTCAAGAGATGGCAAATGCGAAAACTCAATTGTTGAAATAGCATTATCATCGGCGGTTAAACTGGTAAGAAATTCTAAACTATCTGCCTTAATAAAAGATATGTTTTTATTCCATACGGCACTAAACTCATTTAAATATGTTAATCCTGTTATATTTACCTTTCCGGTAACTCCTTGCTGAGAAATATCAAGTCCGGTAACCCTTTTTTCTCCCGTTTCCACTTTGGTAAGAGTGACCCCTTTCCAAGTATTTATGGGTTTCGTAAGATCCCATTTTGTCTTCCAGTTTTCCCCTGCCGCCTCGTTATAGATCCTTACAAGTATAAGGCTGTCGGGATTCGTACTTTTTGTATTTTCCTCTTGTATAATTGTAAGAGAGGTAAAAAGAGCCGGATTATTTGTAGACTCAAATGTGATTTTCGCCGTGCGGGCGGTAGTGGTAAGATTTGGTGCTATCACAAATTTCTCATTCAATAAATCCATCCCTTTCGTCTCCACAGATTGGGTAACCCATTGTTTATCAATTATTGTTCTATAATCAATATTCGCCCATAATTTTGCATGAATAACCCCTCCGTCTTTTGATATTTTAAATATATCATTCTCAAGCCATAATGTCGGCTTATCATAAGATGCTGTTCCTTGCTGTCTGATAAACAGCGTATCTACTTTATTCCCATCAAACTCCTTAATAATTACTTGTCCCTCGCGATTATCTCTATTAAAATTAGATTTTACCCGTAAATATATTTTATCCTCTTTAAGAGCTTTGGTAAACGGTGTGGTACTCGTTTTTATCCATGTTGTATCTTTAGCCCTTATGGTTAGTTCATAATTAAGGTTTGAAGCAATAACGGCAAATGTATCTGCGGCAAACAACGATAAAATCATCTCACGATCCTTAAATAAAAGAGATTTCTTTTTATCCTGTTTCACATAAAGAGTATCTGTAATGGAAGAGCTTCTATCTTTAAAAATCACCTCTGCACTCCTTTCTTCATCATCTGTGTTTATACCAATCAAAAAATTATGTTTATAAGAGTTCAGCCCCTTGGTCTGAACCCGGGTAAGCCACTGTTTAGTTGCAGGCATTATGATATCATATTCAACATTCGTTTTTAACTCCACCTCTATTTCTCCCCCCTTTTCATTAAGAGTGTAGTTTTTATTAGAGAGAATTAACGCCCCTTTTTGCGCCTGTACCACTGTTAAAGTATCTGCCAGAGCAGAGTTTTTATCTTTAAATACCACTTGCATAGTACGACTGTCATAATCTGTATTTTTATCTGCCGCAAAGCTGAGCCTGTCTACTCTAGTGCTTCTTGTCTCTACCTTGCGAAGCCACCCTCCATTTATAAATGAGACAGCATAATCAACATTCGATTTTAATTCTACATCAAAATTCTGTGCAGTTTCATCTATATTTACAGCCTTTGTGGTTAAAATAAGGCCATTCTTTTTTGCCTGATATACGTGCACGGTATCTTTTAGATTTCCGCTGGAAAATACGACCATCCCCTCTCTATTTCCATCTAAAGAGCCCGCCAAAACCACAAAAGACTCATTTGTTGTAGAAAGGGCTTTACTTTTCACGTCTCTAGTAATCCAAACGCTACTATTCTCGTGAATAGTAACCTGATAACTCACATTACTTTTCACCTCCACATTAAATCTCCCCCCCTCAGGAGAAATTTCGTAACGATCTTTGGTTAATAGCAATGCCTCCTTTTTTTTCTGTGTTACAGTTATGTTTTTGGTTACACTGCCAACTTTTATTTTAATATAAGCACTGCGATCGTCATAACTCTCATTTGCTTTTGTTGTAGAAATAGTTAGAGTTGCAGAGCCGGCTCCGCCGCTTTTTGGAGAAACATCAAACCAATCGGGAGTTGCTTTGGTATCGCTTAACTCTAAAGACCACGGCTCTGATGTAGTGAATGTTGCAGTAGCACTTCCCGTTGATATATCGGGTATAGTCACATCCGCAACAATGATCTCAATAGCCGGATTTTTTGGTGGCTCTACAGCGGGATTGTCATTTTTACCGCAAGATAGTACGTTCATTACCAAAAAAGGCAACACAACTATCAATCCTAAAATAGAAATCTTGTTTCTCATATGCTTACTCGTTTAAGGTCTGTTAAAGATACTTTTACCTATCTGAATACGCATATTATGATTGGTTCAATTTGGTTCAGAGAATGGTCACAAGAGTAAAAAGCTATTTAAAGCTCCTTAAAAATGGAACCTGAACCCTATCTCCGCCTTAAGCTGAAACGGTTGGTCTGTGCGGAGGCTGTTTGGAACTTTTGAATTAAAGAAATAGATAGCGTTCGGCTCCAGATAAATACCCAGAAGGGGGATAAAACGATACTCGATCCCAACACCAAAATTAACAGAATACTGTACCCCCTCAATAGCCGAACTATATTCATCCGTCTGATCATAACTCTTAATAGAATAAACCGCCCTCAACCCTTTCTCTATACTTGCTCCCAAATTGGCATAAAGCGAAAAATCTTTTTTTTGCAACAACATCCCATAGAGATTGACCGGAACACCAATATAATGCAGAGTCTGTTTTACTGAATGCATTTTTTTATCAATAAGACCGTCATATTTACTACGCAACATCGTATAATTAACACCTGCACCTATAGATAAAAACGAATTAATCTTAAACTGAACCTGTAAACCAATATTGAAAGGGAGAGAGTATTTTACATCTGAAACACGCTCTATAACAGGCATCCCCGCAGGTTTGACAAAATTACTTCCCGACATCATAGAGGTCCTTATGTTATTGGGGGCATCAACACCGCTTCCCGATACTATATTAGAGGCTAACGCCATAGAAATTCCGGGTCCGTCTTTTTGAGCAGGAATATCTTCTCCCCAATCTGTATAGCCCGCATATTCATTTGCCGATTTTCCCGCTCTTGATATCTGTGTTACCTGCGTCTGTTGTTTCTGAGGGTGAGCAACAGCCTCTTGGTTTGTAGTTTGAACTTCCTCTTTTTGCACCAAGGAATCCCTTTCCGTAGTAATATCACCAACTTCAGCCACATATAAAGGGGTTTGAACAGATTCTCTCGCTTGTTTTAATGAAGTTTGTTTAGTTGAAGTTCTAGTTTGGGTTAATGCAGCGACATGGTCCTGCTTCGTCTCAATAGGTTGAAATTTAGGTTGAGTTTCATTCGGTGTTTGTTCAACTTCCTGAGCTAATGCAGACGTTTCATTAATTTCCTTTATATATGGCTCTTGTGAATTTGGTGCGAATAAAAAATAAGCAGCAATGGCTATTGCCGCAACAGAAGAAATAGAATAAATTATTATCCTTTTCATGGAATGGTGTCCCCCCTCACGTTTATCCAGAGAAGAAGCTATAGAATCCCATAGCAGGTCACTTCCATCTACCGGAGTAGAATGCGAGTTGAGTTTCTCTCTAAATAATTTATCTATCTGTTTATCATCCATAATCTTACTTCTTACTCAAAGTCTTTGAGTTTTTCTTTTAGCCATACTCTGGCTCTACTTAACTGCGATCGTGATCCCCCCTCTGTAATATGCAACTCTTTAGCAATCTCATTGTGTGTAAATTCCTCTATTACAAAAAGATTAAATACCGTCCTAAAACCTACAGGCATCTGCTCAATCAGTTGCATCAATCTGCGGGCATCCAGTTTCTCCACTACCGTTGAATCTATCTGTAAATCCAAACCATGTGCATCCAACTCCTCCGTTCGCTTTAATATATCGGTTTTTCTAAGGTGCATTAATGCCGTTGTTACAAATATCCGCCTTGCCCATCCTTCAAAAGAACCGTCACCCCTGAAAGTTTCCAATTTTGCAAACAGCGTAATAAAACCGTCATGCAAAATATCTTTAGCAATCTCCTTATCACCAACATACCTCAAACACACAGAAAACATACGAGAGGATAACCTCTCATACATTTCTTTTTGAGCCACACGGTTGTTTTGCAGACATTCCGCTATAAGTTCGTTATCGGTGTACTGAAATGATAAATTTTGTACCATTCGCTATTTATATAGATGCAAAAATGGGAATAAAAGTTGCAAAATGAAAATAAAAATTAAATAAGTACTATATTTGTGCTTATCAATATATAGGAGATTATACCAATGAGATTTATAAAATCAATTACCATAGTACCTGCAACCCTATTCGTTCTCTTTTTTACAAATAATTTATTTGCTCAGAATCGTATAGAACAAGAAAAAAACAAATTGCTCATAGAGGGGTTAAAATATTACAATCACCAGAAACTAGATTCCGCAAAAGCAAATTTCACCAAACTTCTTACCGTAGATCCGGCCTGCGATGCCGCCTATTATTATCTGGCAAATATTGCGCTATTGGGGAACGACATTGTATCGGGAGAGATGTTGTTAAAAAAGGGAATCGAGTTGGATTCCACCAATTATTGGTACCACAATACCCTTGGACAGATTTATCTTAAAACCAATAAAATAGATCCTGCTATTTCTGTTTATGAGAACCTGATGACTTTATTTCCAAAAAAGACAGAGAGTTATTATAGCCTTGTAAATTTATACCTGAACAAGCAGGATGTGGCAAAATCGAACGAAATTCTGGATAAAATTGAAAAAATATCGGGGAAGAGCGAGGCCACAGCTATGACCCGGTTTAATTTATTCCGGATGGAACAGAACTGGGATGGAGCATTAAAATATCTTGTTAATTTTGACAACGAACAACAATCCTCTAAAATAGAGACCATTATAGCAGATATGTACTCCGATCGATTCCGCGACACTCTTGCTATTTCTTATTATAACAAAGCATTGGTTGCCGAGCCGCAATATGCTCCTGCCATGTACGGAAGGGCAGAGGTATACCGGATGAAAGGGGATTACACCCAATTCTTTAAAGATATACTTCCGTTTTTTGCCAACAAACAGATTGATCCGCAAATGAAGGGCGAGTATCTGAAACAGTTGTTTCAGACCCCCAATTTCATACAACGATTTAGGCCTCAGGTAGATAGCATTGTCATAAACATAGAAAATGCACATCCCGGCGATTCCACCACATTGTTCCTTGTGGCAGCCTACTACTCACAAGGGGGAGATCAGAAAAAATGTCTTGAAATTCTCAAAAGAAATTATGCTCTGTATCCCCGGAATCCCGATGCCATGTTCCAATACATCTCTTATATCTACTATATTAAAGAGTGGGATTTCCTTAAACAGGAAGCTACAAAAGCCCTTGAGAGTTATCCGGGAAATACAGATTTGTTACAATTGATTGGAATATCGCAGTTTCAGACCAAGAATATAGAAGAAGCTATAAAAACATACAAGCAGTTGGAAACTATAGCCCTTGCAACAAAAGATACAACTACTATTTTATCTACCTATTCTCTATTGGGAGATTTATACGCAGAGATTAAAAATAAGCCGCAAGCATACGCCAATTATAAAAAGGCTCTGAAAATAGACCCTGACAATAATCCCGTTCTGAATAATTATGCATATTATTTATCGCTGGAGGGTAAAAAATTGAAACAGGCCTATGAAATGAGTATGAAAACCATTAATACGGAGCCCGATAATCCCACCTATCTGGATACGTTCGGATGGATATTATTCTTAATGGATAAACCCATTGAGGCAAAATCGCAGTTTAAACATGCCATGCTTTACGGCGGAAAAGAGAGTGCTGCCATTCTGGACCATTATGCGGAGGTTCTGTACAGGTTAAAAGAGTATGATCTGGCGTTTATATACTGGGAGCAGGCAAAAGCTCTTGATAGCACACCGGGTATAGGGGAAAAGATTAAGATACGCCGAGAGCAGTTGAATAAATAGAGATCTTTTAGATTTGTGATGACGTACCGGAAAATAAATATTATTTTTTATATGGTTCTTACCCTCTTTACGGTAGGGATACATCCTTGTTTTAGTCAGACCATAGAGGTACAGAAGGAACGGATTAAAAAATTAGAGAGCGATATTAAGTTTTTAGACCAACAGATAGCCTTAACGCAGTCTCAACAGAAAAGTACATTAAATGAACTGGTTCTGCTGCAAAGCAAAGTAGCCAGCAGACGGAGACTTCTTATAGAACTGGATAAAGAGATACAAGCCCAAAGTAATGATATTGATTTAAAAAACAAAACCATAAAAACTCTTGAGCAACGGTTGGATACCCTTAATTTCTATTACAACCATTTAATCAGAAGCACTTACAAAAACCGCGATTCCCGTACATGGTTTATGTATATTCTTGCTGCGGATAACATTGAGCAGGGGTATCGCAGGTGGAGTTATCTTAAAAATTATTCCAGATCCATCACCAAACAAGTAAAAAAGATACAGGACACTAAAACAGAACTGATTGTCCAAAAGGAAAAACTTGCCCGGATGAAAGAGGATAATATGAAGATACAGGCGAGCAGAGAACAGGAGTATATAGGTCTTACCAAAGAGGAGCAACACTCCCGTTTATTTGCCAAAACGCTGGCCAAAAAACAGAAAGAGTACCGAACTCAACTTACCAAAAAAAGGCAGGAGGCAGACCGGCTCAACAAAGAGGTAGAGCGGATGATTGCAGCCGAGATTGCAGCAGCCGCTAAACTTGCTGAAAAGGAAAAAGGCAATACGGCAGCTGCTCCTGCGGCGGCAGCCAATGTTAAATTATCGGGAGACTTTACTGCAAATAAGGGGAAACTTCCTTGGCCTGTTTCGCAAGGTGTTATTATTGAATCTTTTGGAGAACATAACCACCCTACCTTACCAAATGTAAAAATGCCATTTAATAACGGAGTGAATATATCGGCTCCAAAAAACAGTGCGGTAACCGTAGTATTTGACGGAATTGTAAAACAAATTATTGCTATACCCGGATATAACCAATGTATCTTGGTACAGCACGGTACCTATTTTACATTTTATTGCAAGTTGGCAAACGTGAGTGTAAAAGTAGGAGATAATATAAAGACAGGCACAGTTCTTGGAAGCCTGGAAGATAGCCAAAATACATCTGTTCTTCATTTTGAGCTATGGAACGGTACCACAAAACAAAATCCCGAATATTGGTTAAGAAAGCTATAAAATACATGTATAGTTATGGAAAAAGTTAGAATTTACTGCAAAAACACAGAGGATTATTATTTAGTAAATCCCGGAACAACTCTTATGGCTTTTCTAAAAGAGATAAATCCCAAGACAGAATATCCCGTATTGGCAGCCATGGTAGACAATCAGTTAAAAGAGTTGAGTTTTAATATATACATGGCCCACTCTATTGAGTTTATTACCATTGCCCATGCAGACGGGAGAAGAACCTATGTGCGCTCTCTGAGCTTTGTGTTGCAAAGAGCCGTTTCTGATCTCTACCCCGATTACCAGCTCATACTGGACTATACATTGCCAAACGGCCTATACGGAGAGATTGTTACAGTTCCCGATAGAAAAACCATATTGCTTTCAAACGAGGAGATTACAAAACTCAAAGAGAAGATGGCGGAAATTATTGCGGCCGATTTTCCTATTATTAAAGTAAAAATGAATAATGAAGAAGCAGTTGCTTTATTCTCTTCTCACAATCAACATGATAAAGCAGGACTATTTAAAGATCTGGGGCATTTTTTTGTATCTGTTTATTTTTTATGTGGCTACGGTGATACGTTCTACGGCCCGCAACTTTATTCCACAGGAGCAATTGACAGATTTGATTTAATAAAATATAACGGAGGTTTTTGCCTGCAATCACCGTCTAATCAGTGGCCGTATACGATTACCAATGTACCATATCAGGAGAAATTATTTGATGTCTTTAAGGAGAACTCCAATTGGTGCAATATTCTTGGAGTAAAAGATATTGTAACGATTAATAAGGCAATTACGTCCGGTTACGCTCCCCAAGTGATTCAGGTTGCAGAGGCATTGCATGAGAGAAAATACACAGCTATTGCCGATAAAATTAAAGAGAGGAGCAGCAGGGTTAAGTTGGTTCTGATAGCCGGCCCTTCCAGTAGCGGAAAAACCACAACATCCAAAAGAATTGCATTACAATTAAAAGTAATTGGATTAAACCCGGTTGTAATTGCTATGGATAATTATTTTGTAAACCGCGAGGATACACCGCTTGATGAGCATGGCAACCTAGATTTTGAATGTCTGGAGGCAATGGATCTTGCCTTTCTGAACAAGCAGCTCAACCAGCTCTTTAACGGAGAGGAGGTGGAACTTCCAACATTTGATTTCGCATTGGGAAAGCGTTATTTTTCCGGACAAAAAACAAAAATGAAACCCAACGACATTTTAATTATGGAGGGAATTCATGCCCTCAATCCCAATCTCACATCGGGAATAGATAACGAATTAAAATATAAAATTTACGCTTCTGCACTTACCTCTCTTTCCATAGATGAAAACAACTCCATCTCAACCACCGATAACAGATTGCTCCGCAGAATGGTACGGGATAATAATTTCAGAGGAACATCTGCCGAACAAACCATCCTCCGCTGGCCCAGCGTAAGAAACGGCGAATACAAAAACATCTTCCCTTATCAGGAAAATGCAGATATTATGTTTAATTCTTCGCTTATATACGAGCTTCCCATGCTTAAGCATTATGCAGAACCGCTACTACGAAGAATTACCCCATTATCTCCCGCCTACGCAGAGAGTTTACGGTTGCTCAAATTCCTGTCATACATTGTTGAACTAAATCCAAAAGAACAAGCCGGTGTCCCTCCAACATCCGTTATGCGCGAATTTATTGGGGGCAGTACGCTGGAGTATTAATTTAGTATCTGCTTTTAAGGAACGCTTAAATGTATCTATTATTATAAATTCTCCTCTTTTAAGGTTAAAATAGTGATAACCGGATTATCATTTTCATC
>JAVWIB010000030.1:0-26048 GCA_036639755.1 Bacteroidales bacterium | reverse complement strand
AGCTTACCATCACCGATACTAAAAGAACAGAAGGGTTGGTAAAAAACATTACCGTTGTAAACGGGGAGCTTACCCTGCTTGTAAAAAACATCTATGACGGAAGCATATACGGCAGTACGGTTGTAAAATTAAATGGCAATAATTCATCGGGGAAGAATCAGGCAATAGATGCCCTCATCTCCTCCATAAGAGCTACAGATCCCGTTTACACCCGTTTTATCCGCAATGCAAAAGTCAATATAGTAGACTACTACACAAATAGCTTCCCTACTATTATGGCTAAAGTTAAGGCACTGGTTACGGCAAAACAATATGAGCAGGCCATTGAATATCTGGGGTGCGTTCCTTCCGTTGTTCCAAATTACGGCGAGGCACTGGTAGCCATAGAAGAGATTTGTACAACCTGCCAGAGTAAAGATGATACCACCTTGTTACAACTTGCAAAGATTCACTATCTTAAAAAAGATTACAACAAAGTGCTGGAAGTACTCCAGCAAATTCCGGTAGACAGCAATTGTGCAGCCGATGTAAAAACTCTCATCGATTCCGTAGGGGTCAAACTGAATAAAAGTTTATAAGATATGAAACAGTATAAACTATTGTACCTGCTTTTTAGTATTTGCCTGTTGCTGCCGCTGGCAGTATCGGCACAAACTAAGATAGAGGAGCGAAGCGAGAAAAAACGCCCGGTGTGGGTTGGCGGATCACAACAAGACTACATTATTACTATGGCGATTGAGGATAATCTGGAAAAAGCCAAAAATGTATGTCTGGAAAATGTGCGGAAACAGATTATTGAATCTGTTGCACTGAACGTAAAGGAATCTACATCAAGCTCCCTCAATCAGGAGACCTATAACAGCGAGATTACAAAGTTTTTGGAAACATTTACCAGTAATTCTGCTACACAAGCGGCTAATGTTCCTTTTTTAAAAGGAATTTCCGCCTCTAAAATAGAAGCATTCTACTGGGAGAAAAGTGTTAACAAAAAGACTCATGAAGTGCTTTATACTTACAGTATTAAGTATCCGCTCCCTTCCGGTGAGTTAAAACGGATGGTCATGGAATTTGATAAACGGGATAAAGAGATGGCAACCAGATATACCACTCTGGAACAAGAACTTACCGATATAACATCGGTAGAACAGATTGATAACGCCATTACGGAACTAGAACCGCTTATCACCTATTTTTTTGACGACACCCGTAAAACAGCTGCTCAATCATTACAAGCCGCTTATCGCAAACTGTATCATAATATCACATACAGCATTCTGAGCAATAATCTGAATGAGGGGAAATATGCCCTTCTGCTAAATTCCCGCCGGATTACTACCAGTCAACGCCCTTCGTTTAAGGCAAATTGCGCATCTCAGATAACGGTAGAACAAAGCGGAACAGAATATGTACTCAATTATAACTCGGAAGATTGTATAAAAGGAGAAGAAAATTTTGTAGATGCAATCTACCGCTTTGGCTCCAAACAACTTAAAATAAGATTTAATTTTAATATAAAATAATAGAACAATGAAAACCACTCTCAAATTATTTTTATCTCTGGCTATCGTATTATTTGCCACCCAGATCACTACCGCCCAACAATCTGCTAAAGAGCTTAAGAAAGAGCTTAAAGCCAATGTTGTGAAAGATGTTAAAAAATCTGCCAAAAAACTTGTTAAGGAGGGTTGGAAAACAATGCCCGGACTGCTCCCTATTGAGAAACAAATTCAGGCAACTCAATTTGCCCAACTGGATAAAGATGATAAAGGTAATTTATTAAATCTGGTAGGAACCAACAGGGCAATCAGTCAGAGTTATTCGGCAGCAAAACAGATGGCAGATCACAGAGCAAAAATGGAGCTTGCCCGCGCCGTATCTACCGCCATTACCGAAAAGATTAAAGAGAATACCGCCAATAATAATCTTGGAGACGGAGACATAGAGCTAATTGAAGAATTTATCTCTGCCAATCAAGCTACCGTTTCAAACATCCTTACCAATGTTAAAGCACCCCTTGCTATTTACAGACAATTAGGCGACAATAAATACGAGGTAGACGTTGCAGTATCGGTAAATGCGAAAGATGCTCTAAAAGCGGCTAAAAGTGCACTCACATCCAAACTTGCCAAGAAATCGGCAAAATTATCGGAAGCACTGGATAAAATACTATAAACAGAATACTCAATTCCTCATCTCCCTATAGAAAAACAATAGCCCTCTTCTGCGCTCACCTAAAAGAGAAATACGCAGAAGAGGGCTATTTGACATTGTGGCTACCTGAATCTGTGAATGCGGTAAAACTGCAGAAGATCAGAGAGGTGATTGCCAATGAAGAGCAAGTAAGAAACTATTTCTTCTCAATAGCCTCTTCTTTAGCTTCAAAACCTATTTTTTTCAGCTCCTGGGCTAAAACCTCTTTCGTCGTTTTTGTGTTATCATATTTTACCCATACGGTTTTTGCAGGAAGATCCACTTTCAGATCTTTTACCCCTTTTACGTAAGGAATCACCGCCTCTATTTTTTTCTGACATTGGCCGCAATCCATAGATGCTACTGCATATTTTACTTCAGCCTCTTTTGATGCTTTTTTGTCTTGAGCACTTGCTGTAACTGTAAATGCAAGGGTCATTACCATAACAACCATTGCCAAAAGTGTTTTTACTGTTTTCATACTGTCTTGTTTTAAAGTTTATTACTAAAAATTTATTATTATAATTTCTATTTAATTTAATTCCAAAGAGTAAAACGAATACCCGCATAAACCATTGTCCCCATAAGCGGTCCCCATATCATAGAAGCATTAAAATTGGAAGAAAACGGTCTGTCATAATTAAGGATTGGATCTTTCTGCGTATAATTGGTAAGATTCTCACCCCCAATATAAACCTCCAACCCTTTGAATTTACGGGTTACCTGCGCATAAAGCATTGGGTAAATAGCAGATTCCCCTCCACCTAAAAACTGAGGTTTCACACTCGGCCCGTTTAACTGAGCAGTAAAATCAAACACCCATTTGCTTAAATTGGTGGCATATTGCAAATTCAGAACTCCTTTATACTTGCTGGTAAGAGGTCGGTCTACAAGTCCCTGATTATCCATATGTACTTTCGCATTGGTATATCGGAACGTTAACATGGTGGTAAACCTTTTAAACGGTTCCAAAGACAAATCTATCTGATAAGTATCTGTAAACGAACGTCCGTGGCAATTATAAATGGAAATACTGTTCGTGGGTACATCTACGTTATCTTTATAATTTTTATCCCAGTCCACAACCATCTGATTATTAAAAGAAGAACGGAAATAATCAAAACTGATATAAGAATTCGTACTTGCGCCCAGCTTAAAATATTGAGTAAAGTTTCCGCCAAAAGTCCATGCATCCTCCATTTTTATCTCCTCTTCCAGTATAATAGCACGCCCGGTAGAAAGAACGCCCAAGTTATCGGCTATAATATTAGGGGTTCTGTATCCCCTGCCTGCCGTAACTCTAAATACCGAATTGGGATTAAAAGCATATTTAAGATTCGCTCTTGGGGCAAACATCCATCCGTTGAGTGAACTATAATCCACTCTGGCTCCCGCTACCAATGTAATTTTATCCCCCAGTGTGTAAGTATATTCCCCATAAACACCGCCGGCACTTTCCACTCTGCTCAAATCCAACTTACTGGAAAGCACGCTCTGTATAGGTTTCTTATTCCCGATAGCAATTCCATCCAGCAAAATCTCTTTCATGTTATCGTAATGATAGCTCAGCCCCAACGTAAATTTATGGTGCTCATTCACCTCATCCTGATACATAGCATTTAAGAACCCGTTATTCTGATGTCCGCCATAATTCTTTAATCCAAAACCGGAATCCATCTTATAGTAAGAATAGTCGGCCACAAAAGCAACATTCTTGGATTGATTTTCATTTACAGGAATCCCCACCTTCAAATAACTGCTAACCCCCGTATTATGAATCTCCGATCCCCATATTCCTTTCTCATATGCCTCCCCGGAATGATTCATCCCTTTGGCATAATCCATTTGTCCTCCAATACGTTGGTCATTTAAAAACTTAGCACCAAAACGCACCTGTACACCGCTGGAAGCCATATACAGCCATCGGTTATCAAAATTAAACTGACGGGTAAGAGGCTCATCTCTAAAGCCGTCATCATTTCCGTCATGCTTTTTGGAATCCAGCGAAGCATGCCCCATAATAACCGTACTCCACTTATCATTTAACTTTAAAGACGAAGCTACATTAGCCTCTGCACGTAAATTACTATTAAGAAACAGATTCAAAAAAAACGGATTCTCTGCCGTAGGCTTACGGTGCTCCATATTAATCTGCCCCGTAATTGCCTCCAGTCCGTTTATCACAGAAGAGGGCCCTTTGGCAATCTGAATACTTTCCAGCCATTGCCCGGGAATATAAGAAAGCCCGAACGGAGAAGCCATCCCCCGCATTACCGGTCTGTTCTCATCCAGCATCTGCGTATAGCTCCCCGATAATCCCAACAGACGAATCTGCTTTGCCCCCGTAACGGCATCGGAATACCCCACACTTACGCTGGCAGAATTTTCAAAACTCTCCGCAAGACTACAACAAGCCATTTTACAAAGCCCTGCCGCTGAAATTACCTCAGTGCGAATAGGATTCATTTTAGAAAGATAATTGGCCTCCTGCTTCCCCGTTATCACTAAAGTGTTGAGCTCATTCTCATCTTTAAGGGTAAAAGTGATCCCACCGTCGGGAAACAAATTCGTTCCGTTTTTTATCACCACAATTGTATCTTTGGTGTAGCCAATAAAAGAGGCAATAAGGGTCACCTCCTTCGCTTTTTTTACATTGATGGTAAACACCCCATCTGCGTTTGCCTCAACGGATGTTTTTCCCTGTAACCAAGCCACCGCAGCAAACGAGGCAGGCTCTTGCTTACCGGCAGTCTGAAAGAACACCTTTCCGTTTATATCTTCCGCTCCGGCATAAATGCCGCAAGCACACATCATTATAAATAATAAATATATTTTTCTCATTATTAAAGATTTATCATTAAAAATTCCACTAAAAGCCAGTAAGATGAATAAGGGGTACCACCATGCAATACTCTATAAGGAAGCATCCGGCAATTCTTATACACCTAATGATAAATTACTTTAAACTCTTGAGATACAATTGGAAATATAGAGATCTCTCTGCACAAATGGAATATCATCCTTTACCTCCAATATCGGGAATAAAGAATTTTGAGAATTTGAAATTAGAAGATTCTGCGGACAAAGCGCAAAATCTATATAGAAAAACGGAACGGCAATATTTGCGCCAGCCTCTATAGTCTGATCGGGAGAAACAGAAAAAACGGTGGTATGACAACACTCTCCCGTATGAACATAAACATCGGCAACACCACATTGGCCACAGGTACAATGACTTTGCCTTGTATCGGCCTTATGCTGCACCGGATTATGTGCATGCGTGTAAACGTGTCCGTGATCATCTACATGGGAATGCACATATTCGCATGGAGTCTCTCCAAACAAAACAATTACATCCTTGGAACCGTCATGCTTACACTCATGTATGCCATACCCCATTGTTGATACAATGTACATTGCAACAACAGCAAGAAGAAACAGACATGAGAGAAACTTTTTCACAAACAAAGAATATTGATTTTGCCACAAAAATAATAAAAATTTATACAATACGTATTTTTTTCATAAAATAAGCTAAAATTTATTGTTTTTCGATAAATTTTTATACTTTTGCGATAAATTCATTGTTATCAATTAAACAAAAATAAACACATGAAAAGTTTTTTTAAGACTCTGCTTGCTGCCTTTATCGGCACACTCGTTTCACTCCTTCTATGCGGCTTTCTACTGTTTGCATTACTAGGATCCATTGCGGCATTAAGTGAAGAAACCACCCCCGTTGTCCCTTCTAGTGCCATCTTAAAACTGGACTTTGCCCTTCCGGTTACCGAACAAAGCGAAGATGACCCTTTTGCAGCACTCACATCGTTCAATTTTAATATGAACAGCAAAACCATGGGAATCCTTACTCTGGTACGGGCCATTGATAACGCTGCAAAAGATCCGTCTATTAAATTTATTTATCTCAACCCAACCTCCCTCACCACGGGTATGGCGCAACTGGAAGAGATAAGGAATGCCCTGCTCCGTTTCAGGCAATCGGGCAAAGCCGTTATCGCATACGGAGACAACTACTCGCAAGGGGGATATTATCTGGCATCCGTAGCCGATAAAATTTATCTGAATCCCAATGGAAGCTCCATGATGCTGGGTATAGGAACCAATATGATGTTTTTCAAAGATCTGCTGGATAAACTTGGAATCCAAGTACAACTAATCAGACACGGCAAATACAAAGCTGCCGCCGAACAATTTATCGCCAACGATATCAGCAAAGAGAACCGGGAACAAAATCAGGTCATGCTGGATGCAATCTGGGGCACATGGGTAAATGAAATAAGTGCCAGCAGAAATACCACTCCCGATAAAATAAACACTTTGGTAAATAATCTGGAACTGGGTACCGCACCCACCCTTGTTAAAAACGGTCTTGTAGACAAACTGCTTACCAGAGCTGCTATGACGCAGCAACTTTGCACCCTGTTTGGCGTAAAGAAAGAGAAAGATATTAAAATGATTACCATTGCCAACTATGCCAAGGCCACTGTAAAGCATAACGTAAAAGCAAAAGACAAAATTGCTGTCATTTATGCCGGCGGAGAAATTACCATGAGCGGTACAGATGGACTTACCGCAAAAAAATTCCACCCGATTATCTCTAAAATCAGACAAGATTCCTCTATTAAAGGAGTTGTTCTGAGAATAGACTCCCCCGGCGGAGATGCCGTAGCCGCAGAGATTATTAACAACGAACTACAACTGCTTCGCAAAGACAAACCGCTGGTGGTAAGTATGGGGAACTATGCAGCATCGGGAGGCTATTGGATTGCCGCTCAATCCGACAGAATCTTCACCGATAAAACCACCCTCACCGGCTCCATAGGGGTATTCAGTCTGATTCCAAACTTTGGCAAAGGATTAAAACAGCATCTCGATATTAACAACGTTGCCATTACCACCAACAAACACTCCGATATGATAAGCGGCATGCGCTCTCTGGACGGTGCCGAGGAGAACTACATGCTCAATTTTATAGAACAGGTGTACACCCAATTTACAGACCTGGTAGCCTCCGGCAGAAAATTACCGGTAGCCTATGTAGATTCCGTAGGTCAAGGACGTGTATGGGCCGGAGTAGATGCCGTTCAAATGAAGCTTGCCGATGAATGCGGCGGCCTTATAGATGCCATCAACTACACGGCCACCCTTGCCGGATTGCCGGATTACCGGATTGCCGAATATCCTGCTGTAAAGACATCAATGGAAAAACTCATGGAGACATTCTCCAACGCAGAAGCCTCTGCCAAGGTCCTTGCCAATCCATATGCCCTTCTGGAACAAGCCTATTGCAGCCTTAAAATCCAGAACGCCCCCCGCACCTACGCCCGGCTACCGTACGTATATGAGTTTACCTACTAAACACCAATCCGTCACCGCAGATTATTAACAGTTTACCGTATATCAAAATTTGAGGCTATCCCAAACGATTGAATCGTTACGGATAGCCTTGATTTTACAACCAATACTCTTTCCGTATCGGAGGTCACAGCAAACCGGGCATCAAGTCTAAATCCGGGCAGGCAGATAATCGCACCGGCATTACCGTTCTGTAAAACGGGGACTCTGCTGCGACAAATATGATCAATTTTAATATCGGTGAAGAAATCGGAAACTTTTTTTGCCCCTCGCATTCCAAACGGAGTAAATTTATCGCCGGGGCGCATAGGGCGGCAGGTTAGCGGGAAAGAAAGATGATCGGCCGATACAAAAAGGCCGTTTGCAGGATTGCGCATCTGTTCCTGTATTCGGTCAGAATTTGCAACCAACTCGAGTGAAATTACCACATCCCCAAAAAGAAACTCTCCCGGAGCATGAATTAAAATATCGGGAAGAATATCCAGGATCCGCACCGGATAAATTTTAAGCAGCCCCCGCTCTTTTACAACAACATAGCTCCCCGATAAATATCTCTTAACCTCCATCCCACACAAAGAGGCGGCAATATCCTCAACCTGAGCCGGATTAAAACCATACTCCTGCAAAATCATATAAAGCCAGTAAGGCCATTGCGATTCCATAAGCAACTCATCAATAACCAGATGCAAACAGCTATGATGCAAAAACGGGGAGCAGGGGCGGAATGGCGCCACGCCATCATCTTTCAAAACAGATTGCTGTCCCTCTATATCTTGCAAAGCATCTTTTTGATAACCAGCACCATCCATCTCCGTTTTTAGCAATACTCTTCTCTTTTCCATCAGCATCGCCTCCAGAATATCATTGGCCATGGAAAAATAATTTATATTGCGGTTAAGGGTATGCACCACCGATGGATTTATTTTCTTCAGATGGGGAAATACTTCGTTTCTGATTCTGTTGCGGGCAAAATCGTTCTCCAGATTGGTACGATCTATTCTGTATGGAATTTTAAAATAACACACATATTTCTCAATCTCATCTCTGGTATAGCCAAGCAGAGGCCGGATAACCGCTCCGTTCTTTTGAGCAATACCGCACAACCCTTTCACACCTGTTCCGCGCACCAGATTAAGCATCAGTGTCTCTGCATTATCATTGGCATTATGGGCTATTGCAAGATACTTAAAACCGCCATCGCAATCCCCCCTCATAAGTTCCTCAAACCAAGCATACCGTAAATCCCTGGCTGCCATCTCTATAGAAACAGAATACTTGTTAGAATACGCAACCGTATCCACATCTTTCACAAACAGTTCCACACGATTACCTGCACACCACTCTCTAACGGCACATTCATCGCCGTCACTCTCAGTCCCTCTCAAATGAAAATTAACATGCGCTACGGAACATTCCGGCATCAGCGAACTATTATATAAACCATGTAACAAACACATAGAATCCATCCCGCCGCTCACCGCAACCAGAACCCGATCTCCCCGGCAAACGCCCAGAGAAACAAGATGCCTATCAAAATCATATTTATTCATAGCCTTCTATTTTTAATAGCCAAAAACGACAACGCTCTCATTTTCCATGGTGCACGTGCGCTGCATCACGCCACGCCAAGCAAGTCAACCAAGTAGCTCTCCCCGGCCACAGAATTTGCAATTGAGCAGAAAGGCATCAGTTTGCCCTTTTAGCACCAACTACTGCTTTTTGAAAGCACCAAACGTATAGGCAAAACTAACACTCAGCACCTCCTTAAACTGTACCCTCGGCCCCTCATTCCCATCCTTATCCGCAATCATAATATTATCATCGTAAATAAGATTGGTACGTAACGATGTTTTTAGAAATTTGTTCACCTGATAGGATGCCTGAAAATCCCAGTTAACCTGTATATTCTGCGGTTTCTTCAGATAATCGGAAAACAAAGTAAGGGCAGAAAGTATCTTAAAATCCTTAAATAGCTCTTTCTCTACATGAAACTTAAGCTGGGCTCCCAGTTCAAACCGGATAGGTTCGTCTATTTTATTACCATACTTTACCCGCAATGTACTATCGGGGACAATTACCCATGTTGTTGTAACCGGAGAGAAAGTAAGAGAAAAAACTTTCCCTTTTCCGGGTTTATAATCCAGGCCAAGGCCAAAAGAAAAATAGCCGGGATTCATGAATTGAGAAACTTTTTTAGGATCTCCTTTAGAAGGATACTCAAATCCGGGAGTAAACTGTGATTTAAAATTAAGATTCGCAGAAAAATAAAACTTATCAAAAGCCTTATAACCAAACTTACTATCCAGAATTAACTTATCATCACTTTTACGATATCCATCCTCGAACGACTGCACAAAACCATACGCCAACTGCGCACGGTTCTCCCAATATACCCCCCCCTTCTCGTAATTGATATGCCCGTTAATATAAGTATTCAAAGCAATGGACCCGCTTCCGCCGGCCGCCCAGTTTGTAAGGGAAATCTGCGAAAACCCCAGTTCCGTAAGCATCCCGCTTTTCCAGAATTTAGGAGGGGTTACCGGCACATAATTAATAGTAGGAACAGCATATTTACTCCCGATAATCCTGCACAGCTCCTGCGCTTTGTTCAGACCGGAAACAACAGGCTGCGCCAGCTCTTTTCCCTTATCACTCTTTTTAGTCTGAAACCTGGTCTGAGAAAAAGTAATACAAGGAATAAGAATCAATAATAAAAAATAGATATAAAACTTTACATTATTCATCCATCAATACATCATCGGAGTTATACTTATACCCCATACGTTTGCCCGTTTGCATTCGCGCACTCTCTATTTTAGTATTTATTTGCTCCACACTGGCAACCTTTACCAGATCGAACGGCGGAACCAGCAAGTCAAATGAAATACAATATAGCATAGCAGACTCTACAAATCCAACCAACTCCCCCTTATTCACCGTAATTTTTCCAAAATTAGAAGTTTTCTGTCTTGTTTGTCTTTTCCCCTCCACAAAAAATTTCTTATCCTTATTCACAAACATCCTTGCAACCAAATATCCAAGATCCTCCCCCCTGTTATATTTAAGCGAATCGGAAAGGAAATTATAAACACTAATTACACCGCAGTAGGTATTATACGGAGCCTCCTTGGCATAAGGGTTTTTCCATACGGAATGATCTCTGTCAAATTGAAATACATCCGTATGCATACTAAACACCAACACATCATCCGCAAATTTCAACTCCGCTTCAAACTTGCCTCTATCTCTATACTCAAGTCTTACCCTTCGGTTATTTGTATCCAGCATTTCATTGAGGTCGTTGCTCAACTCACCTAAAATCTCTTTCAACTGATTAAAAACATCCAGCGACTGATCAAATACAATCGTTTTTAGGTGAGCTTTCTCACTAAGTCCCGCAATAATTTTCTGTTGCGGTAAAGGATCTGATGCCATAATTTTTTAAATTTTATAATTGTTTTTAATACGATCTTGCAAAAATAACTCTCTGGTGAGAAGGTTTGCCCGAATAGACACATTTCCCCTCCTCAATCATAACATCGGTGTCTAAAGGAATACACCGTATCGTAGCCTTGGTAAGCTCTTTAATCTTCTCCTCGGTCTGGGTAGTTCCGTCCCAGTGACACATTAAAAACCCACCTTTCTCAATCTCTACCAAAAACTCCTCCCAACTATCCACCTTGCGGGTATTTTCCTCTCTAAAGGTTACCGCTTTATTATAAATATTCTCCTGTATAATATCCATTAACGAGAAAATAGTGGAATCAAGCCCCTCCATAGGGAGAATCTCTTTGGTTAAAGTATCCCTTCTTGCCACCTCGGCAGTGCCATTCTGCAAATCCCTCGGACCAATAGCAACCCTCACAGGAACCCCTTTCAGCTCCCACTCGGCAAACTTAAACCCACTCCTTAAATTATCCCTATCATCTATTTTCACCGATAATCCCAGTTTCAAAAGCTGCTTTTTAAGAGCCTCCATAGCATCCACAATGGCAGTATGTTCCTCATCCGTCTTAAAAATAGGAACCATCACAACATGAATAGGAGCCAATTTTGGAGGGAGTACAAGGCCGTTATCATCTGAATGCGCCATAATAAGTGCCCCCATCAATCGGGTTGATACGCCCCATGAAGTTGCCCAAACATACTCAAGATTTCCCTCTTTGGTTGCATACTTTACATCAAAAGCCTTTGCAAAGTTCTGCCCCAGAAAATGGGAAGTACCTGCCTGCAATGCTTTACCATCCTGCATCATTGCCTCAATACACAACGTATCCAGAGCCCCGGCAAAACGCTCGTTGGCAGACTTTTTACCAATCACTACCGGAAGGGCCATATATTGTTTTGCAAAATCGGCATATAAATTAATAATCAACTCTGCCTCTGCAATAGCCTCTTCTTTTGTTGCATGAGCCGTATGCCCCTCCTGCCATAAAAACTCCGCAGTTCTAAGAAACAACCTCGTTCTCATTTCCCACCTTACAACATTTGCCCACTGATTGCATAAAATAGGGAGATCCCTATATGAATTAATCCAGTTTTTATAAGTATTCCAGATAATTGTCTCGGATGTAGGCCTTACAATAAGCTCCTCCTCCAGTTTGGCATCGGGATCCACAACAACCCCCGTACCGTTAGGATCTTTCATAAGCCGGTGATGGGTAACAACGGCGCACTCTTTTGCAAACCCCTCCACATGCTCTGCCTCCTTGCTTAAAAATGATTTAGGAATAAAAAGCGGAAAATATGCATTTTGATGACCAGTCTCTTTGAATCTCTTATCCAACTGAGCCTGTATCTTCTCCCAGATTGCATAACCGTAAGGTTTTATAACCATACATCCTCTTACTGCCGAATTCTCAGCCAAATCTGCTTTAACCACAAGGTTGTTGTACCATTGTGAATAGTTATCCTCTCTCTTAGTAACCTCTTTTGCCATTATTACTGTTAAATTAAATACGTTTTTATCTATCTTTGACCCTATAAGCAGTATTTATGATAAAATACCGTTTATAATATATCAAACATGGAATAATTTTTGATATATTTGTAAAATCAAGTCACAAAAATACAAAATAAATTAAAACACAGGAGGTAAAAATGAAAAACAAGTATTTATTTCTTTATCTGGCAGGGTTGTTAACCCTCATCTCTTGTGGTACGGCACGCCACGCATCATCTGCAGGGAACGAATATCAGAACGGTATTTATTACACTCCCGATGTTAACCAGACTAAAGTTTATGCACAAAATCAGGAGGAACTGGCAAATCTGCAAAAAAAGACAACCAAATCCTTCAGTAACTCTACCCAACACTCCATCTACGATAAAAAAGCAAATGTTGAAACAATTTATATTGGCGATACCAACCGTGTCGATATAAATTACAATCCAAACGTAACCTATTCGCTAGTTGATGACGACCAAAGTTACGAAGCAAGATTGAGGAAATTTGACAGTCCTACGTATACTGTTAATATAGAAGTTGATAACAACCCATATGGCGATTACCCGTGGTGGAGTGCCAACTTCGGATGGTACAGGCCTTACGGTATCTCATGGGGAACAGGTTGGTACAATCCATGGTGGGGCAATTACTACTCATGGTACGGTCCGGGTTGGTACGACCCTTGGTATGGTCCGGGCTTTGGATTTGGCCACGGCTGGAACAACTGGTACGGATGGGACTATCCTTGGTATGGTTCATGGGGACACCCGTGGTACAACCCGTGGTTTGATCCATGGTATGGTCCGGGTCCTGTTTATTCCAACAGAGATGTTTATTACGGCAGACGGGACAGTTCTCCCTCTTATAATAACAGACGAGACCCAAGCTTGAACCAGATAAGAGGCCAACGATACAATGGAGGTAATTATGCCTCATCGCCATCGGGAGGAAACAGATACAATCCGGCACAAAACGGCGGAGTAAATAACGGCACCAGCTATAGAAGAGGGGGTTCACAAAGCTCCAACGGAGCAATCTACAATAACAATGCGGCCAACAGCGGTGCACCTTCACAACCAAGTTATAACAGACCTTCTTCTTCATCATCGGCATCGGGCAGCATGTACAGAAGATCGGCTACTACCAACCGGTCATCCGTGAATTCAGACACAAACACCGGTTATCAAAATAACAGGCAGAGTAATTATAATAATAAGACCAACCAGAATAACGGAAGCGTTTATAACAGAAATAATACGACCAACACCTACAATCAGAATAGCGGAAGCAGCTACAGCAGAAGCAGCGGTAGCACGAGCGGTGGCGGTACAACATCCGGTGGCGGTGGCGGAAGCTCTTATAGAAGAAGGTAATGAACAATTGTAAAAAAAGAGAATCCATGAAAAAGAATAGTAAGATTTTATCTATTGCAGCAATTTTATCGCTGACTTTCCTAACCGGAGCCAATGCTCAGGGAGCATATGATGCATATAGATTTTCACAGCAATTTAATGAAGGGACAGCAAGGAGCGTATCAATGGGTAACGCATTTGTTGCACTCGGAGGAGATTTAGGGGCTATCTCAATCAACCCTGCATCATCGGGAGTATACAGATATTCCGAGTTTGTAGTAACCCCCTCCCTCACCATTGCCAACAGCAGTGTGAACTATTTAAATAATAACATATCGGATAGCAAAACAAGGTTTGGCGTCTCCAATTTCGGATACGTAGGATCTTTTATGACGGGGAGAGAAAACAGGGGTCTAATTAACTGGAATATTGCGTTAACGTTTAATAAGAACAATAATTTCACCTCCAGAATGAGTGCCTCCGGACGCACGGCCGGCAGTAGTTGGCTGGCAAGTCTGGCCCAATCTACCAATGCACTGCGTGTCCATGGCAAAGATTTGGATATTACTCCCGATTATGATCCGTTCGGAAATTTCCCGTGGAACTCTATATTAGGTTGGAACACCTCCTTACTGGATACGCTTCCCGATTCTCCAAAAGATTATAGAGGTGCTACTGAGAACCTTAAAAATGGAGAAATTGGGATAGGCGGTGAACTGGATCAAAATTATACAAGAGAAAGTACCGGAAATGTATCGGAGGCCATTATTAATTTTGGCGGAAACATTTCCAACAAATTGTTTTTCGGATTTAACGTAGGTATTCAGAGTATATGGTATAAATACACCGATACATACTCCGAGACTGCAGCCGACTACAGAGTCTTTGATACCGGGTTTGAACACTTTACCCACCGATATAGTAACCAAACCTCCGGAACCGGGGTAAATCTTAAATTCGGATTAATTTACCTGCCGGTTAAGGGATTACGATTGGGAGCAAGTATCTCCACCCCTACATGGATGTTTTTGCATGATAAATATGATGAGAGCATAAGCTCCAAGTTATACGATTTTGATGACGCAAGCGAATATACAGCCTCATTACTATCGCCATTGGGAGCCTATGATTACAGAATCAATACCCCTTTCCGATGGAACGTGGGAGCAGCTTATACCTTTGGTAAAATTGGTGTGATAAGCATCGATTATGAGAATGTCAATTATTCTCAGATGAAATTAAACGATGCCAATGATCCCAACCAGTTCCGTTATGATAACTCCTATATTAAGGATAGATTCACCTCTTCCAATATTGTAAGAGCCGGTGCGGAGATTATGATCAGACCGGAGATTGCCCTAAGGGCCGGTTATCAATATTATTCGGGAGGAGAAAAAGGGTATGAAAAAACAGAGACCAGACAATTTGGCTCTTTGGGCCTAGGGTATGTTTCAAAAAGCGGATTCTTTGCCGATGTTACCTACCAGCAGCAACTAAAAAAAATAGAGGAGAAATTTGCGTTGTATGATGATGTGTATGACGGCAATGACATTGTATATGCAGCTCCTGAGGGAACAAATAAATGGAACAGCTACAAGATTCTTGTTTCAGTAGGATTTAGATTTTAGAAAAGAGATACTGTTCGGTCCCTCATTACAAAGAAGGTCCAGAATGGATAAGTTAGAGAGAAAGCCCTGCTTATTGGTGAAAACCTGATAGTAGGGTTTTTCTATGTTCATACTCCGCAACAGATTTTCCCCTTTCCACTTGGGATGAATACGTTCTCTTAAATCAAGGATTCCGGCATCTTGAGCCTGCTGTGGTTGCAAATAAGTATCGGTGAAGGATAAATTGTTCTTCAACCCTATCAGCTCCATTATTTTTTTTAGAAGAGCCGTATTTAAATCAAATAGGGAATCGGGCTCTGCATCCAGAATGGGAAAAATATCATCTACGTAATATTCAAAAAACGGAGAGGACATATAAGCCGCTTCAATAGCTCTTTTGTGCTGAATCAGCCATGGTTTTGAATAATCTATTTTTACATCCCGGATAGGAACTTTATGCTCTCCCCCCTCTCTTAGTGCCGGAATGGTGAGAATAAGAAGCCCGTTGCCGCTATGAATGTGGCAACGGGTTCTATATGATTGTTTCTGATACGTTTCTTCCCCTTCTATAAAGGCGGCAGTAGAATTTGCAAGGGCAGCAAAATACTCAACCGGTGGAAAATAAGCCGTACTAAGTAAACAGGAATTTATCATGCCGCAGTGCATCGCAAATTATTCGTCCTCTTCCGAAGCAAGGCCCGGATTATGTTTAATAATCCCTCTTTTGGAAGCGGCAATAAAGTCCAGAATAATTCGTTTCTCCTGAGTCTCGGGAAAATCAGCCTCAATTTTTTTGCAGGCTTCCGTAACATTCAGATTGCTCTGATAAATCACTCTGTAAATATCTCTGATCCGTTCAATTTGCTCATTGGTAAATCCTCTGCGACGTAATCCTACAATATTAATTCCTGCAAAAGAGAGAGGTCTTTTACCGGCCATTGTATAAGGGGGGACATCTTTTCCAATTAACGATCCTCCCGATAACATAGCATGCGCCCCTATTTTTGAGAATTGATGAGCAGCGGAATTACCACCGATAATGGCAAAATCATCTACATCCGTCTCCCCTGCAAGCCCTACATAGCTTACCAGAATAACATGATTCCCAATAACACAATCGTGGGCAACATGTACATAAGACATAATAAATGAGTTATTCCCGATAATTGTTTTGAACTTACCGCTGGCTGCTGTCCCTCTGTTAACAGTCGCACACTCCCTTATGGTAACATTGTCTCCAATCTCTACAGAGGAAATCTCCCCTGCAAATTTTAAATCCTGAGGAATGGCCCCAATAACAGCTCCCGGAAATATCCGGCAGTTTTTCCCTATTTTTACATAATCAAAAATAGTTACATGAGGTCCTATCCACGATCCTTCACCAATCTCTACGTTCTCGGCAATATAACAAAACGGGCTAATTGTGACATTGGCCCCTATTTTGGCTTTTGGATGCACCATTGCGTTTTCCATATTCTTTATTTTTGGATTAAATCTTATTCTTTATTTTTTATCACCTGAGCAATCATCTCGCTTTCACAAGCCAGCGTATCGCCCACATATGCTTTTCCATTCATTCCAACAATTGATCTTCTCAAAGGTTGGGTGATGGTAAGTTTAAATACCACAACATCTCCCGGAACCACTTTCCTTTTAAATTTAGTATTGTCTATCTTGGCAAAATAGGTAGAATACTTCTCGGGATCCTCCAGATCTTTCAGAACAAGGATACCGCCAACCTGCGCCATTGCTTCAACAAGCAATACACCGGGCACAATCGGCTCTTCGGGGAAATGGCCCATAAAAAAGCCTTCGTTAACCCCTATGGCCTTTATCCCTACTACATAATCTTCACCTATTTCGGTAATTCTGTCTACCATTAAAAACGGTGGACGATGAGGAAGTATTTTCTTTATTCCGTTAATATCAATAACGGGGACAGCATTAGGATCATAATGAGGTATATCCATTTCTTATTTTTATTTAGAGTTTATTATATATTTTTCAAATAGTCCATTGCAGCAGTTCTAAGAGCTCTTGCAACAATCGTATTAATTTTATGTCCCGATTTATATCCTATCACTTTGGCTTTTATGGGGTAACCCACTAAAGAGAAATCACCCATAATATCAAGCAGTTTATGTCTGGCACACTCATTTGGGAATCTTAGCTCCAAATGGTTGAGATATCCCTCGGGAGCACGTTCCAGTTTCTCTGCATGAAACAATATGGCCAGCCTGTCAAGCTCTGTCTGCGGCACAGGATGCTCCACAACAACAATTGCATTATCAAGATCTCCCCCCTTAATAAGGTTATTTTTAAACAGAGGCTCCAATTCGTGAAAAAAAACAAAGGTTCTGCAAGGGGCGATATCGGTTGCAAAATTGGTTTTATCATCCAATCTTGCATATTGATTTCCCAGTACCTTTGAATTATAATCTATCATCAGATCTACAGAAAAATGATCATCCGGCATAATAATGATTTCCGATCCCGTCTGCTGATCCAAATAAACAATCTTCTCTTTTAATTCTATATAAATACGTTTTGCATTCTGCTCCTGCAATCCGTCCTTTCCTATTTGTTTTACATAAGGTTTGGAACTCCCGTCTAAAATAGGAACTTCCTGAGAATCTATACAGATAAGGGCATTATCTACTCCCAGTCCGTATAATGCAGCCATTAAATGCTCCAGCGTGGAAATCTTCACCTCTCCTTTTTCCAAAGTTGTTCCTCTGGCAGTTGTGGTAACATAATCGACCAAAGCCTCTATAACGGCATCTTCACCTAGATCTATTCTTTTAAACTTAATTCCAAAATTCTCGGGAGCCGGTTCAATGGTCATATTTGCCGTTTTCCCCGTATGAAGTCCTTTGCCTACAAATGTATATTTATTTTTAAGCGTATGCTGATTTATGCGCATCAATTCAATTTTTCTAATTCCTACTCTTTTAATTAATGCGCAAACTTACGAAAAATCTCCGGAATAACCGAATAAAAAGAGAAAAATGGCATTGAATGGCTTATTAGTAAAGCGTTTACGGTGACAGAGGAATTGTTAGGAAGTCCCAATTTATTTTGGAAGTTTTCTAAAAATTGCATAAGCCTTAAGGTATTGTTTATAATCAATAGCCGGTGTTCCCAAAAGAATCTCTCCCTCCTTCTTTATATTTCCAAGTACTCCCGCCTGCGCCCCTATGTTTGTTCTATCGGCAACGGTAATATGCCCTGCAATTCCTACCTGCCCGCCTATCTGGCAACTGCTTCCCACTTTTGCAGAACCGGCAATCCCCGTTTGAGCAGCAATAACCGTATTTGATCCAATCTCCACATTATGAGCAACCTGTATAAGGTTATCCAGTTTTGTCCCCTTCCCGATGATCGTAGTCCCCATGGTTGCTCTGTCTACCACACTGTTGGCTCCAATTTCCACGTCATCCTCAATGGTAACAATTCCCGTCTGCGGAATTTTTTTATAGGAACCGTCTTGTTTAGGAGCGAATCCAAATCCGTCTGAACCTATTACCACATTGGAATGCAGAATGCAATTATTTCCTATTTTACAGCCGTCATATATCTTTACCCCCGGATACAAAATACAATTATCCCCAATGGTTACATCATGCCCCACATACACCTGGGCATAAATCTGTGTTCCTTTCCCTATCTTGCTTTTCTTGCCAACATACGAGAAATCGCCCACATAGGCCCCCTTGCCTATCTTGCTGCTCCATGCACACTTAGAGGAAAAGGCCCGTCCACTTCTGTTGGCCCGTTTAAGGGAATTTAGTAAATCCAGCAAAGAAGCCACCGCCTCATATGCATTATCCACAAGAATAAGGGTTGGTTCTATGGGTTCTTTGGGAAGAAAATCCTTGTTGATAATAATAATAGTGGCTTTACATGTATATAAATGATGCTCATATTTAGGATTTGCCAGAAAACAGATATTCCCCGGCTTACCACTCTCTATTTTTGCTACGGACGATACTTTTACATTAGGGTTACCTACTATCTCGCCATTAAAATGCTGCGCTATTCTTTCTGCAGTTACTTCCATATTTCTATTAATTAAGGTTACAAAAATAATTCAAAAATTTGGTTTTATGCAATTTAATTCCTACTTTTGCAACCGATGTGAGAAAGAGATAAGGGAGTCCGGATGCCGGGCGCCCTTTGTCTTTTTAATAGATCCGCTAATAAAAACGCAGATATGGACAAGATAAAAATTACGGAAACCATCCGGGATTTCCTCTCTCTTAAAGGATTATTCCTTGTTAATATAGAGATCTCTAAAGATAACGATATTGAGGTAGCGGTTGAATCTGCAGAGGGGGTTGTAAGTATTGAAAACTGCATAGACATAACAAAGATTATAGAAGGGGTATTCAATAGAGACATAGAGGATTATGCATTAACCGTAAGCTCCGCAGGGCTGGATCAACCGTTTAAAGTACTTGGGCAATATATCAAGTACACCGGCAAAGAGGTGGAGATTGTATTAAAAACCGGCGGCAAGATAAAAGGAATTTTATTGGGAGCCAATGAACAAACCGTAGAAATTAGCACCCGTAAAATGGTAAAAAAAGAGGGGGCAAAAAAGAAAGTACAGGAAGACACTGTTACTAAATACACCTATGCAGAGGTAAAAAGCTGTAAACCGATCATAAATTTTAAATAAAAAATATAACAATGGAAGGGCTAAATTTAATAAGCACATTTGCAGAATTTAAAGAGCTTAAAAACATCGATCGTCCAACAATGATGAGCGTCCTTGAGGACATTTTCCGTTCACAACTTACAAAAATGTACGGGACTGCCGATAATTTTGATATTATTATCAATATCGACAAAGGGGACTTTGAGATATGGAGAAACAGAACCGTTGTTGAGGTAGTTGAAGATCCTAATACACAGATTTCCAAAGAAGAAGTTAATAAAATAGATAGCTCATATGAAACTGGCGAGGAATTTACCGAGGAGGTAAAACTGGCAAGTTTCGGTAGAAGGGGTATTCTGAATTTAAGACAGAATTTATCGGGAAGAATTATGGATATTGAGAAGGCAAATCTTTACAATGCCTACCGCGATAAAATAGGTGAGGTTCTTGTTGGAGAAGTTTACCAGGTGTGGAAAAAAGAGATTCTGGTAATGGATGAGGAGGGTAATGAATTGTTACTACCTAAGACAGAGCAGATTCCTTCCGATTTCTTCCGTAAAGGAGACTCGGTAAGAGCCGTGGTTTCAAAGGTAGAAATGAGAAACAATACACCTGTTATCATATTATCCAGAACTGCTCCGGTCTTTTTGGAGAGATTGTTCGAGCAGGAGGTTCCGGAGATTTTTGACGGACTCATTACCATTAAGAAAATTGTGAGAATGCCGGGAGAAAGGGCAAAAGTAGCGGTAGAATCGTACGACGAGAGGATTGATCCGGTAGGAGCTTGCGTGGGAGTAAAAGGGTCCCGTATACATGGTATTGTGAGGGAGCTTAAAAATGAGAATATTGATATTATTAACTGGACATCCAATACGCAACTGCTCGTGCAGAGGGCATTAAGTCCCGCTAAGATTTCATCTGTAAAAATAAGCGAAGAGGATAATAAAATTTATGTATCGCTAAAACCGTCCGAGGTTTCTCTTGCTATTGGCAAAGGGGGCAGTAATATTAAGCTGGCCAGCATGCTGATAGGAACCGAAATTGAGGTCTTCAGAGAGCTGGAGGAGGAAGAAGAGGACGTATTGCTGTCTGAATTCACAGATGAAATTGACCAATGGATTATTGATGCTCTCAAATCAATTGGATGCGACACCGCTAAAAGCGTACTTGCTCTCCCTGTTTCTGACATTGTAAAAAGGGCAGATTTGGAGGAAGAGACCGTTATTGAGATTCAGAGAATCTTACGATCGGAGTTTGAGGAAGAAAAATAATTTTTTGGTTGAATTTAATTTTGGGGGATATAATATGACAGGAAACGAGAACATAATAAGAATAGGTAGAGTATTAAAGGAGTTTAATATAGGGATGGGAACCCTTGTTGATTTCCTTAAGAAAAAAGGATTAACAATTGAAGCCAATCCCGGAGCCAAGCTTTCAAACGAGGGGTATTCTTTGGTTGAAAAAGAGTTCAGAAAAGAACAAATGGTAAAGGAAGAATCTAAAAAAGTTGCCATTAAAGTAAAAGATATTACAGAGAAAGAGGTACGGGCAACAGAGGAAGATGAAGAACCTGTAAAAGAAGTATTTATTAAGACTACCGTAGATGATGTAAAAGGGCCGAAGATATTGGGAAAAATCAATCTCAATTCGACATCGGCACCCGTATCAGTTCCTGCGCCTCCCCCAGCGTATATTTCCACACCAAAACCTGTCCCAATTCCTGCTCCGGCACCTGCGCCAACCCAAGTATCTGCTCCCGCACCCGCTCCTAGTCCGGCACCTGCGCCAGCATCTGCCCCAGTTCCGGCAACAACACCTGCACCGGCACCGGCCCCGGCCCCGGCAATAACAACTCCGGTTACCCCTAAAGTTGAGAAACAACCGGCACCGGAATTTAGAAAAGAATTCAAAAAACCAAATATGACATCTCAACCTGCGGCGGAAAAACGTACCGTGGCTCCACAGAAATCAGAAATGCCTAAAAAAGAGCATCATAACAATACAAGGCCGGCTTTGGCCCCTAAAGTAGTTGATAACACAGAAAAGACCGTAGAAAAACCAGCTGTTATTGAACACATCGAAACCAAGTTTGAAAAACTTACAGGCCCTAAAATTAGCGGTACGATTGATTTGTCTCAGTTTGAGAAAAAGAAACCTGCTTCAAACGATAACAGAAACAACAACAAAGGAAAGAGAGAGAGAATCCATAAGAAAAATGAGCGGGTTGATGTTACCAAAGAGGCTAATAAAAATAAACAGCAGGGGCAAGGGGGACAAAACAACAATACAAATAATAATGGGCCTCATAATAAGCCGGCTCATGGCAATAATAACGGTCCCCATCATAACAATAACAATAATAACAACAACAACAGACCGCAACATAACAGACCGGCCAATGCCGGTACAAACAATACCAATGCCAATAAGAACAACAAAGACCGGTTTAAACCGGTAAGAGTTGAAGTTGATGAAGATGCCGTACAAAAGCAGATTAAAGAGACTTACCAGAGAATGGTTGAGGGCAAAGGAAAGACCAAAGGCTCCAAGTACAGAAAAGAGAAAAGAGAGATAAATACCCAGAAGCAGATAGAAGAGGACGAATTGCAGCAAATAAACAGCAACGTTCTAAAAGTTACTGAGTTCGTAACGGTAAACGATCTTTCTATCATGATTAGTGCCCCTGTTACAAAAGTTATTGAGGCGTGCATGAATCTGGGACTTATGGTATCCATTAATCAACGTCTGGATGCAGAGGCACTGGTTCTTGTAGCAGAGGAGTTCGGTTATAAAGTTGAGTTTGTGACTGCAGATATTCAGGAAACCATTAAAGGGGAAGCAGAGGTAGATCAACTGGAAGATTTAGTAGAAAGGCCACCTATTGTTACGGTAATGGGTCACGTAGACCATGGTAAAACATCGTTGCTCGATTATGTCAGAAAAGCAAATGTAATCGCCGGAGAAGCCGGAGGTATTACACAGCATATCGGTGCCTACAACGTAAAACTTCCTAACGGCAGAAGAATTACGTTCCTTGATACTCCGGGCCACGAGGCTTTTACCGCAATGCGTGCCAGAGGTGCCAAGGTAACAGACCTTGCAATTATTATTGTAGCGGCAGACGATGCCATTATGCCCCAGACCATTGAGGCCATCAACCATGCCCAGGCAGCAGGCGTTCCAATGATTTTTGCCATTAATAAAATAGACAAACCGGGTGCGCATCCCGATAAAATACGTGAACAGTTGTCACAGATGAACATTCTGGTAGAGGACTGGGGCGGAAAATATCAATGTCAGGAAATATCGGCGAAAAAAGGGGTGGGAATTGATGAGTTGCTCGAAAAAGTATTGCTGGAGGCAGACATTCTGGAACTGAAAGCCAATCCTAACAAAAGAGCCGTAGGTACGATTATAGAATCCGCACTGGATAAAGGACGCGGATACATTGCAACCATTCTGGTACATGCCGGAACGTTAAAACTATCGGATGTAATGTTAAGCGGTTGTTATACCGGCAGAATTAAAGCCATGTTCAACGAACGCGGACAGAAAGTGACCGAGGCCGGTCCGTCTACACCGGTATCCATTCTCGGATTAAACGGTGCTCCTACTGCCGGTGAGACCTTTAACATCTTTGAAGATGAAAAAGAGGCAAGGGACATCGCAAACAAGAGGGAGCAGTTAATCCGTATTCAGGGACTCAGAACCCAGAAACATATTACGCTGGAAGAGATAGGACGCCGTATTGCCATTGGAAACTTCCAGGAGCTGAATGTCATTATAAAAGGTGACGTGGACGGCTCAATTGAAGCATTGTCGGATTCCCTGATTAAACTCTCTACCGAGGAGATACATGTAAATGTAATTCACAAGGCAGTTGGTGCTATCTCCGAATCGGACGTTCTTCTGGCAGCAGCTTCCAACGCAATTATCATAGGATTCCAGGTTCGTCCTTCTACCAATGCAAGGAAACTTGCAGAAAAAGAGGAGATTGAGATAAGGCTTTACTCTGTTATCTACGATGCCATTAACGAGGTTAAGAGCGGTATCGAGGGTATGCTTGCACCGGAAGAGAAAGAAGAGATTACCGCAACCGCAGAGGTTCGGGAAACCTTTAAGATTACCAAGGTTGGTACCATTGCCGGCTGTATGGTAAAAGAGGGTAAACTTACAAGAACCTCCAAAATACGTATTATCCGCGACGGCATTGTCGTTTACACCGGTCTGCTTGGCTCCTTAAAACGTTTCAAAGACGATGTAAAAGAGGTAAACAACGGCTACGACTGCGGTCTGAACATAGACGGTTACAACGATATTAAAATTGGCGATATTGTTGAGGCTTACCAGATTGTAGAAATCAAGAGAACCCTGTAATAACAAATCAGATAATAACCCAAAAATGCAATAGAGTGAAAAATGAGTTAAATTGCTGATATTCGGTGATATATGCCGAGAATAGCAGTAGATTGCAGAATGGCAAAAATGCAGTTTTTAGTGGTTTCAAGAACCAGTTACGTTACGATAACGTTAGCAGTTTTTGAAAATGCAAAGCGAGGCAGTTTACAGTGGCTAACTATTTGTTATTAAGGTTACTATTCGCTATTTTGCGTATATCTTGATGGCGTTTCCTTGCTCGTGATAAAGTAATTTTGTGACGTAAAAATCGCAGTAAAATTTATTATTATGAGCGAAGAACTAAAAGTAAGCTTTTATCTCCGTCACAAAGAGATAAAAAAGGATGGAACTATTCCAATTATGGGGCGCATCACCATCGGCAAACAGATGGCACAGTTTAGTGCCAAATTGAGTGTTGCTATATCCCTTTGGGATATTAAAGCAGCAAGAGCATTAGGCACGGTTTAGGTCGGTAGCGACCTAAACCGTGCCTTAGATAAGATTGTGGTATCTATCCACACAAGCCACGAAGAGTTAATCGAGCGAAAAGGCAAAATACAACCTCAAAGAAATCTCATTTGGTGCGTTGGATTACTCCTTCATTGAAAAATTTGATCACTACCTACGCATAGAGCAAAAATTCAAGCCTAATAGTGTGGTTGGCATTATCGGTCGCATCAAGTTGATGATAAGACGTGCAATTACAGATGATGTAATTGTGTTTGATCCATTTATATCATTCCGCTGTGAGGGTGAAGAGTCAAAGCCTAAGACCCTAACACGTGAGGAGCTTGAGCAGATTATGACTACACCTCTCGATATTCCAAGCAGGTATTTGGTAAGAGACCTATTTCTGTTTTCCGCCTTTACAGGCATCTCATTTAGCGATCTTCGTAACTTAAAATATAGCGACCTTGCGACAAATGACGATGGGACGGTGTGGATTCACTCTAAACGGATTAAAACGGGGGTGGAAATTCATGTTCCACTACTCCACCTACCTATAAAATTGATTGACAAATATAGGGATTCAACAGATGGCGAGCACCTATTCAGAATGTTGAGCAATACGAAAACCAATTTTCACCTCAAAAAAATAGCACAAATGTGCGGTGTAGACAAACGCCTGTGCTTTCATGCAGCCAGACATTGCTACGCCAGCGTTATTACTCTGTCTCAAGGTATTCCGATGGAGACAGTGAGTCGGATGCTGGGGCACAGCACAATCAAATCCACTCGCATCTATGCTCAAATATCATACGAGAAAGTCGATAGTGATATGGGGCGACTCGCAAAAAGTATCAAGGGGAAATATCATTTAGCAAACTTATAAGATGGAAAAAGTAAAGTACAACACCTTTGCTGTGATGTTTTACATCAACAAGCGGAGCAATTTCGAGATTTTTGAGAATCTCAAAATCACTCCGAAAATAGATGCTGACACAGTTTAGTTTACGCTCCCCCTGCGGATGATTTTTTTGACATAGACTTCTGCCGGTTTGTAACATAACTTACTG
>JAVWIB010000029.1:24519-26148 GCA_036639755.1 Bacteroidales bacterium | reverse complement strand
AAGGTACTGACACTATAAGTTCCGGGCAATATGCCCTACAGTGGACGGTTACGATTGTTCTTTATTGGTGTTACGTGACACACAGCATAATCTGTCCGCCTTAGAGAATATAAAGCCTGAAAATAATGATTATAGTATTTGTTTTTAACTTAAAATAACGTTAGAGGCAAGCAACACCCTGCCGTGTCCCCCGTTCCTCCAGTCGCCTATCTAGCATTCTTAGCAATTCTACATTGCGCACCTTTCCCCACGGGGTGGAGTTTACAAAACGTGGCGGTACTTCTCCGGCAAAGCGTTCTATGTATAAATTAGGACGGAGGAGTTCCAGAAAATCTATAAAAAAATCCAAATATTCATTTAAGGTAAAGCTCACAAAATCTGCCTGATGCAATGCAAACTCTTGTTCCATTGCTGTCCCTTTTATAATTTGGAGCTGATGAAATTTAACAGAATTTAAAGGCAATTCGTTTATAATAGGAGCCATACACAACATCTGTTCAATACTCTCTCCCGGCAGTCCAAATATAAAATGAGCTCCCTGATGGATTCCACGGGCTGCCGTGGACTCAACTGCTTTTACCGCAGTTGCAAAATTATGCCCGCGGTTTATCCGTTTAAGAGTTTTATCGTAGCAAGATTCTATTCCATATTCAATAATTACAATTTTTTCCTGCGACAGCTCTTGCAAATAATCTAGTTTATAATTATCAATGCAATCGGGGCGTGTTCCTATAACAATCCCTTTTACCGCAGGATGTTCAAATGCCTGCGTATAAAGTTTTTTTAAATCTTTAAGTGGGGCATAAGTGTTTGAATATGGCTGAAAATAAGCAAGATAGTTTTGTGTAGTACGGTAACGGTTTTTATGAAATTCAATGCCCTCCTCTATTTGGGAAAGAATTGATTTATTGGGAGTACTGTAATTTGGATGAAACGCATCATTATTGCAATAAGTGCATCCCCCAACAGAAACACTTCCATCTCTATTGGGACACGTAAACCCTGCATCAATTACAATCTTTTGCAAACGACACCCATATTTTTGTTTAAAGTATCCTACAAAAGAGTTATAACGTTTTTCCATAAATCATTGGGTAGATTATCGTTTATTAAGATTGTTAGCCCTTACCCTAATTTTAAAAACTGCTTTTTTGCAGGTGCCGTCACCTAAAAGGGGAGCATGTGCATCTGCAGGGAAAACAATGGCCATGTTATCAATCCCCAGCACAACATAATTCTCCGGCTCATCATCAAAGAAAGTAATATCTGCCCCCTCGTCATAAGGAGCTGTCCCCTCCGAACACTTGCCTCTGTCTTTAAGGCCAATGGTCTCCGATCCATCTAGCAATACATGTATATCTATATAAGAGTCGTGAACCTCTAATTTAGCAGTTTCAATACCTTTTAACTCTCCTTCCCATATTTTACAATAAACCTGTTTCCCGTCAATTTCATACTCTCCGGTCTCTAACTGATGCAGGTTATTTTTTCTGATAAACTGATAAATCTTATCAAAACCCTCCTGAAGTGTCTGATATTTTTCAAAACTTTTTAACGAATCTAGTATCATAATCTGTTTTTTTTGCAAATGTAAGTAATTTCAAAGAACTATTGCGGATGGTAGTGAGG
>JAVWIB010000029.1:11714-24487 GCA_036639755.1 Bacteroidales bacterium | reverse complement strand
TAACAATAGTTATTTTCAATTACTAATTTTTTATCTTTGTAAAATTAACATGATTTTTATATTTAGCACCGTGAAAAAAATATTTTTATTAATTGCTTTTTCTATCTTACTATCTGTATATCAAGCAAAAGCAACAACATCAGATACCACAGGAACAACTAATTATCCTCCTAAATACGAATGGAGGGGAGTTTGGATTTCTACCGTTAACAATATAGACTGGCCCTCTAAACCCGGATTAAACTCGGATGAACAGAAAAAAGAGCTTTTGGAATACCTCGATCTATTTAAAAGTTTAAACTTTAATGCCATTGTTTTACAGGTACGCCCTACGGCAGACGCTTTTTACAGATCGGAATATGAGCCGTGGTCTATTTACCTTACCGGAGACCAGAGCAAGCCTCCCGTACCCTTTTACGATCCGCTTCAATTTGCAGTAGAACAGGCTCACAAACGGGGATTGGAACTGCATGCCTGGCTAAACCCCTACCGGATTACCCAAGATACGGCAAACTTAAAAGATCTTGCCTCCGACCACATCTACAAAACCAACCCGGAACTTTTTATAAAACACGGCAAAAAATGCTACTTCAACCCCGCCTACCGGCAATCGCGCGATTTTGTAGCCACCGTAGTAAAAGACATTGTACGCAGATACGATATTGACGGAATCCATTTTGACGATTATTTTTATCCCGATACTAATTTTGAAGACTCCGCCTCATTCGTAACCGAAAACCGAGGCTTTGCCCCTGCCGATAAAATGGCATGGAGGCGCGATAATGTAAATCTTATGGTAGAACAAATATACAAATCGGTAAAAGAGGTAAAACCGTATGTAAAATTTGGAATTAGTCCGTATGCCGTATGGAGAAACTTACGGGACGATCCCCGGGGCTCCGATACCCACAGCTACGGCTACACCAATTACGATAATCTTCATGCAGACGTACTGGCCTGGATGGAAAACAAATGGGTTGATTACATCCTTCCGCAATTCTATTTTAATATAGGATACAAAAATCTTGACTTTATAACCATTAAAAATTGGTGGGTAAAAAATGCAAGCAACACGCCGCTCTATGCAGGGCTGGGGCCATACAAGCTGGATGCAAATGCCAAAGAGGAGGCATACAGAAGCAACAAAGAGATTGCAAACCAGATAGATACCATCCGTCAAACTCCTTACTACGGAGGTATCTGTTTCTTTACCGCCAACAACATGAAAAACAACCTGCTGGGCATTAACGAGGTCTTAAAAGAAAAATTCAAATACCCTGCAATTCCGGCCAATATCCTCCCCGATAATCAGAAATACAGCACCCCCATTGCCCCCGTCAAACCAACCATTATCACCACTACGGAGCATGGCAGCAAGGCAAAGGAGGTAAAATTAACATGGGAAACCTATCCGGGAGCTTACCTGTTTGTTATCTACCGAGCACAAAAAGGAGAAAAGCCCGTAACCTCAAACCCTCAAAATATTGTTGATATTACAAGCACAGATAACTATCTTTGCCGAGGTGAAAATGTAGCGGACTACGATTATTACATAAGCGCATTAAGCCGCTATGCCAAAGAGAGCATTCCGGCCTTGTGCAAAAAGCCAAACATCCTCATCAAAGCCAAAAAGAGGCCATAAGGCTAAACCATTAAGAGGAATATGGGCAGCATGAAAAGAGAATTTAATACCAAACACACCTATTGATGAAAAAAGCACTTCTTATCTCACTCGCTTCCTTTCTGGGCCTATGCGGATGCACGGGGCAACAAGAGGATGCGGTTATTACCACATTTGATTCGGTTGCCAAAACCGTAAAAACGGAATTTATCCCGGACAGCCGTACCAAAGTCTTTAAGTACACCATGGAAAAACAAGGCCCTCAATATGTACTCAAAGGCAAAACGACAGAAATAAAAGCAAAAGAAGCTCTCCTAGAGCAGCTTGCACAAAAAAACATACAGTTCACCGATAGTTCTCTAATTCTGCCTCTTGCAGAACTTGGAGAAAAAACGTACGGCATAGCTACCCAATCCGTTATTAACTTCCGTACAGAGGGGGAATACAGTGCCGAGTCAGCAACACAGGTTACAATGGGAGCCCCGCTCAGACTCCTGGAAAAAGAGGGGGGATGGAGCCGCTGCGTTACCCCGGAGGGATACATAGCATGGGTAACATCGGGGAGCCTGAAAGAGATGACCAAGGGAGAATTTGATACCTACACCGCCGCTAAAAAAGTAATTGTTACCACAAAATACGCCACCGTAACCGAGCAGCCTGCTTTGAGTAGCACCATGGTATCGGATGCTGTATGGGGCAACATTCTGCTGGATTTGGGCGTTAGCGCAGGCATGCAGAAAGTAGCACTGGCAGACGGCCGTGAGGGATACCTTCCTGTAGCACAGGTAGAGCCGTTTGATCAATGGCTTGCATCCAGAAATCCTACCGCAGAAAACATTATAGCAACCGGTAAACAGTTCATAGGAGTCCCTTATATGTGGGGCGGTACCTCTATTAAAGCGGTTGATTGCAGCGGATTTACCAAAACAGTTTATTTCTTAAACGGCCTTATTCTGGCAAGGGATGCCTCTCAGCAATGCTACACCGGAGATGATCTTGATATGAACGAATATATAAACGGCACCCAAACATTGGAGACCCTTAAAAACCTGCAAAAAGGAGATCTTATTTTCTTTGGAAGTAAAGCAACCGCCCAGAAAAAAGAGAGAATTACTCATGTGGGTATTTATATAGGGAACGGAATCTTTATCCACTCTGCCGGCAAAGTAAAAATCAATAGTCTTATTCCAACCGATTCTAATTATTATGACGGTTCTAAACGGCTGGTACGCGCTCAAAGAATCATTGGAAACCAGGATACCGGAAAAGGGACTGAATCCATTGCAAAGAGTATCTACATAACCAAATAGCGAACTTAACAACTAAACAACATGACCACAGACAGACGTAATTTCCTAAAATCGGCAGGTATGCTTGCAGCAGCTGCGGCCTTTTTGAATCCTGCAACCGTTTTTGCCCAGAAAGGGGCTAAAAAAACCGGAGGAAGCAAAATAATGCAGCTTGCATTTGTCCCTTACGATGCTCAGATGAAACACGTATTTACCATTGCCAATTCATCCCGAACCACTACCCCCATTGTCCTTACCAGCATTACCTACGACGGTGTTACAGGTTACGGTGAGGCCGCTATGCCACCATATCTTGGAGAAACACAGGCTTCCGTAATAGAGTTTCTTAAAAAAGTAGATTTAAGTAAATTCTCCTCTCCGTTCCTTATTGAAGATATTCTGCAATACGTAGATGCCATTGCTATTAACAACACCGCAGCAAAAGCCGCTGTAGATATTGCCCTGCATGATCTTGTAGGTAAACTTATTGGCCAGCCGTGGTGGAAAATCTGGGGATTCAGCCCTACTCCATGCCCTTGCACCTCATTTACCGTAGGTTTAGACACAGAGGCCGTGGTAAAAGAAAAAACAAAAGAAGCTTCTCCTTATAAAATCATAAAAGTAAAACTGGGGCGCGATGAGGCTACCGATAAAATGATGGTAAACACCATCCGCTCCGTAACCGATACCGTCATTTGCGTAGATGCCAACCAGGGTTGGAAAGACAAACATTATGCTTTGGATATGATTAACTGGCTGAACGAGCGCAACGTAAATATGATTGAGCAGCCAATGTCCAAACTTTTATACGACGAGCACGCATGGCTTACAGAACGTTCTCCGCTTCCTATTATGGCAGATGAGGCGTGCCAGAGGCTCACCGATATTAAGAAACTACACGGCGCATACACCGGAATCAATATTAAGCTCATGAAATGTACCGGATTACGGGAAGCCCGCGAAATGGTAAGTCTGGCTCAGACACTGGGAATGAAGCTAATGGTAGGGTGTATGACCGAAACTTCCTGCGCAATTTCTGCCGCCGCACAGATAGCCCCCAAAACAGAGTGGGCAGACCTTGACGGTAACCTCCTCATAAGTAACGATTGCTTTAAGGGAATGCAAATTGTAGACGGAAAGATAACTTTGAATGATCTGCCGGGGATAGGTGTTGAGCCTACCACAAAGATATTCTAAAGTTTTTATACGTATTTTAAGAATAAAGCAGTACCTTTGGCAAAATTTAAACCAATTAAAATGGCAAATTTAAGAGTAATTAAAAAAGACGCAATTTACCTTGTAAACGAGGTAATATCAGATTGTTGGATGTTTATGTATCTCAACGATAACAAGAACACAGAAGATGCTAAAAAAATTGTAGTAGATGCTATTGAGTTTGGCGACAATCTTTTTGAGCAGATTAACTACTACCCAAAAGACGATGCTAAAAAACATTTCAGAGCCGTCAACAAAAAAATGCTGGAAGGGATAGACGCTCTTTTTGTAAGACTTAGTGCATTAAACAAATAAGCCCTTATTGAGTTAAACAAGTAGGCACCCGCATCCCTTTTACCTTTTTAGAAAGCTCTTTTTCACGTCCGTTGCAAACTAAATTTACAAGCTCATGAAAGCGGGGGCTGTGGTTGTGATACACCAGATGACAAAGTTCATGGATAATCACAAAATCAATGAGTTCATCGGGAAGATTAATAAGGTGCATATTTAGATTTATATTCCCCACAGAAGAACAACTGCCCCAATTGGTGCGGTTGTTTTTTATTGCCAACCTTCCATAGTTGAACGGCTTGTTTTTCCTTATACCCAAACCATCCTTTATAACAATGGTTGCATTCAGCTTTTCCGCCAACGCCTCTATCCGGCCCGGTAGCTCCTTGTGCGCCCGTTTGCGAATTTCGTTTAATTCATCGGGAGTAAAAACCATCTTGCGACCGAAATCATCTAAGGCATCCTGCTCCGTTTTGTCTCTTTGTTTTTGCAGAATAGTGGTTATCTTGGCAAGATTGGCATCCACAAAATTCACCGCTGTGGAATAGGATGTATAAAAAGGGAGCGATACCCGCACCCCTTTGGTAAGGCTCACCGATATTTTAATGGCCCGACACCGTAGCCGTTTGGTGTACACCACCTCGCCCAGTCCAATATGAGAAAATGTTTTTTGCATAATTTTAATCCGGCAAAAATAAGTAAATTAGCCGCAATTAAAAAAATATTTGGCACCCAAGAATTTATGGTTATCTTTGCAGTCCCAATTTTGGGATAAAACAATAATTAATCACTTAGCAAATGGCTGAATATTTATCATCAGACAAAAAGCAAGAGATTTTCGGTAAATACGGAAAGTCTAATACAGACACCGGCTCAGCAGAGAGTCAAGTTGCTTTATTTTCCTACCGTATCGCTCACCTTACAAATCACCTTCAGGGAAACAAAAAAGATTACAACACACAAAGAGCATTGCTCAGACTTGTTGGTAAAAGACGTAAACTTTTGGACTTCTTAAAGGAGACAGAGATTGAGAGATACAGAAATATTCTGAAGGAATTAAACCTTCGTAAATAATACACAGGAAAACCTAATAAAAGCCGTTTTTTGCAAAGAGCAAAAAGCGGCTTTTCGTTTTATTGGCAGCAAGTAAAAATACGGATCAAGTAAAATCCAACCAAAGGATCTTTACGTGCGGCTCATCCATTCGCTGCGCACCCGCTAGCGTATGCGCATGCTATTTTAATTCTTTCAGAATCTCCTGAACAGCTCTTTCCAGTTGGGGGTCTTTGCCGTCTACACGGTCTTGGAAAGTATTTTTTACATAAATATCCGGTTTCACGCCGGAGAATTCAAGGTCTTTGCCATCCAGCGAATAGCAACCCCATGCAGGGAGTCGTAATGAAGAACCATCAATCAGGCCGGTTCCGGAGGTAAAAATAATCCAGCGATAGGTTTCGGTACCAACTATTTTGGCAATCCCCAGCGTTTTAATACCGTTGGATGTAACCTCGGCATCGCTAAGGCTCCGTTCGTTTACCAGCACAATAATAGGTTTATCGGCAGGGGTAACGTTGGGATGAGAAGCGTGAGGGAAATCTCGGTAGCTCCATGTAAAATGGGTTTTCTGGCGAAGGAAGTCAAGTACCTCGTTATGAATATTTCCACCGTTATTATAACGTAAATCCAGGATAAGGGCATCTTTGTTTGCCACATAGGTGTACATATCTTTTAAGAATGTAGGAAGGGAATTATCGGTCATATCGCGCATATGGATATAGGCAATCCGCCCGTTTCCCAGTTTCTCGGTTTTTGCCCGGCAAACATCTTCCCACTCGGTATAGAGCATATTTTTTAGACTGCCGGTAGAAATGGTGTGCAGTTTCACATCAAACTCTCTTGTTCCGCGCCTGAAAGTAAGTTTTATTTCATCCTGACGGACAGCAGATACAAAATATTTCTCACGGTTCTGCTTCTGGGATACTTTTTCACCGTTTACCGCAACCAATACATCGCCCGGCTGCAAATCTATATCCACACTATTTGAAGGAGAATCGGTTAAAATACGATCAATTGTATAAGGGGAATCATTGTTCCAGATAATACCTGTCTCCGCCGTAACTGTGGAAACTTGTGGAGCTACCTCCTCTTTACCACGGGAGGAGAATCCCTGATGCGATGAATTTAATTCGCCCAGCATATCATTCATAAGGGTTCTCAACTGACCTCTGTTTTGTACATACGGAAGGAATGTAGCATAATAATCTCGCTGTGCTTTCCAGTCCGCTCCGTGGAACTTCACATCATAATAGTTCTGCTCCATAGTAGCCCACGCCTGATAAAACATCTGTTCAAACTCATCCTGCAAATTTTTCTCAACAGATTTTTTCACCTCTGTTTTGGTTGCCCGCATCTGGTTCAGATCTATTTTATAAAGATCACCTCCCGATACCGCATACAAATCATTTTTAGACTCAATATAGAATCCGCCCGGAAGATCTTTAATCACTTGCGGTTTTGCCTGAGGATCGGAAATTTTAAGGACGGAAACCTCTCTTCCCTGTGAATAAAGCAACCAAGCCTGCCCCTTATTCTCATATGTATATAACGAACGTCCCGATAAATTATTGAGCGGCTCCATCCTCCGGAACACATCCGTATAATCAATCTTTATGGAAGAATCTTGTACTGCTTCCACACTCGCTTTTACATTCTTTTTACCGGCAGATTTAGCCTCTGCAACTTTGGTATCTGCCTTTACTACAAACAAGCTATCATACACATCCGACTGAAACGGCTTTCCATTATAACGTTGCAAAGGCAGCTTATAGATTTTGGTTGAACCGCCTCCACGTGGAAATGAGGTTCCGTAAAGGTTGGCAACCAGATAAAGATTCTTGCCATCTGGAGAGAAACAAGGGTTTCCCTCGGTAGAAGCAGAATTGGTAAGATTGGAGAGCTTCTTCTCTTTGAATGAATAGATATAGATATCGCGGTCAAAGCGGCTCACTGCTTCAAATGCCAGATGACTGTCGTCAAACGAGAAAGAGAAATTATAATCTTGGAATGCCCAGAACTCTGCATCAGCTATTTTTTCAACCGTATCTTTTTTCATATCCAGCAACATCACCTCCTTGCTACCACAGGTAAATGCCACTTTATCCAGCTTATGCGATATGACCAACGAAGCAATATTATTAGGGGTAGCATAAATAAGTTTCTCCGGAGCGGAACCGTCTGCAGCAATTTTATAGATATTATTATAGCCCTTATTGGTACGCAGGTAATAAATTGTTTTATTATCCGCACTCCATACTGCATCTGTAACCCTCTCGTTTGCAGGGGTGTTTAATTGTTTTAAGAATTTGCATTTTGCATCCGACACAAACAAGAATCCCCGGATAGCAAATGCAAACTTTTTGCCGTCGGGAGAGACGGATGCAGTTGTTGGTTTCTGATCCTCAAAAGAACGCTGCAGCACAATATTATTATCTGTAATGGTAATTTGGGGCTCTGTTACCTTGCCTGTTTTTAAGTTCAGGTAGTTAATTTTATATTCCAGCAAAAATACCATTCCGCTACCGTCAAAACTAATAGCGGGATATTGGATGGATTTTTTGAAAGAGGTGAGTTGCTTGGGATTACCACCGGCTGTGTATTTTACCACATTAGCCTCTTTATTAGACTCATCACTAATGTAATAGAGATTTCCCCCCTTATCTATCATTGGCCAGAGATCTTTCCCTATGTAGGTGGTAAGCTGTTTGTACTCTTTTTTTACAGGGTTCCACAATTTAATATCGGGATTATTATCCCCTATGTATCTTTTACGGGTTGGAAAACTGATCCCCTCGCTCGATTCATTAAAATAGAGCTCTTTGGTTACCGGATTTTCCGCCACGTTTACCATGGTGTTAAAATAATCGGGCACCAGACGATAAGGAGTTCCCCCCTCCACTGCTATTTTGTAGGTGGTTACCATATTCGCTCTGCCGCTTTCAAAATAGATGGTTTTGGAATCGGCCGACCATGCAGAGGGTATATCCGATGCATCATGGTAGGTAAGCCTTTTTACCTCTCCACCTGTTACGGGAACTATATAAACATCATTATTACCCTGAATATCAGAAGAAAAAGCCAACATCTTCCCATCCGGAGAAACTTTTGGATTGTTCTCATTTCCCCCTAGAGAAACCAGCCGCATGGCCAGCCCTCCCTCTGCAGGAACTGTAAATATATCACCGTCATAGGAGAAATAAATTGTACGACCGTCGGGCGAAAGGGAGGGCTTTCCCGCAAATCGCAAGGTCTGTGCCGTCATAAAAACAGGAAGGCACAACATGCATAAAAATAGTATTTTTTTCATATTTTTTAGTATTAGTGTAATGGATACAAAATTAATAAATTTTCGTTTGCGCCAGCACTAAACTCCCTTTCAACCGTATTATTCTATAGAGAACATACTCAAAAAACCCGTCATATCAAACACCATTTTAATATCCGAATTCATATTCCGCAATACCGGTTCTCTCTTATGGCTACAAAAATCAAAAAAATCGGAACACATTGTTGTATCCCGATTTTTTATAATTAGTTTTTACTTAGAGACTGCTTTGAACAATCCATCAGAAGCGGCTTACTCAGCAGCAGGTGTTTCGCCTCCTTCGTTTCTTGCAGGACGATCGTCACGACGATCTCCTCGGTCATCACGGCGCGGGCCACGGTCGTCACGGCGATCACCTCTGCGATCATCGCGGCGGTCGCCACCACGGAAATCACGACGGTCACCTCCTCTGCGGTCATCACGGCGATCACCGTCGGGACGCGGACGGCGCACCGGCTCTACATAACCCTCAGGCTTTTCAATAAGAGCTTTCCTGGAAAGTCTCATCTTACCTGTTTTCGAGTCAATCTCAAGCAATTTTACCTCCACCTCGTCACCTACGTGAAGCACATCCTCTGTTCTCTCAACTTTTTTCCAGTCGATCTCAGAAATATGAAGCAATCCCTCTTTACCCGGAAGAATCTCTACAAATGCACCAAAATCAAGGATGGAAACAACTTTTCCTTTGTAAACGGTGTCAACTTCAGGCACGGTGATAATTGCTTTAATCCAAGCCAGAGCTTTATCCATGTTCTCTTTATTGTCACCAAAAATATCTACAATACCTTGTGCGTTTCCTTCTGCATCTTTTTTCTCGGTAATCGTAACGGTGGTCTGGGTTGTTTTCTGAATATTTTGAATAACCTCTCCCCCTTTACCAATGATTGCACCAATAAATTCACCGGGAACGGTAATCTGCACAATTCTTGGAGCATACGGTTTCAAATCTGCACGAGGCTCGCTAAGAGTTTTCATCATCTCGCCCATAATGTGCATTCTGCCTTGTCTTGCCTGTTCCAATGCTTTTTGAAGAACATCGTAAGAAAGTCCGTCAACTTTTATATCCATTTGGGTAGCGGTAATACCATCTTTGGTTCCTGTTACCTTAAAGTCCATATCGCCAAGGTGATCCTCATCTCCTAAAATATCGGAGAGGATTGCAAATTTGCCGGTTTTAGAATCTGAAATAAGGCCCATTGCTATTCCCGATACCGGTTTCCTTAATTTAATACCGGCATCCATAAGGGCAAGTGTACCTGCACAAACTGTTGCCATAGAGGATGATCCGTTGGATTCAAGAATATCCGAAACAACACGTACTGCATACGGATTCTCTTCTCCTATAGGAACCATCGCTTTTAAAGCTCTGAAAGCAAGGTTACCGTGACCTACTTCCCTTCTGCCAACCCCTCTTTGAGGTTTTGCCTCTCCTGTTGAGAATGGCGGGAAGTTATAATGAAGTACAAACGGTTCTGTGTTGGTGATAAGTACTTCGTCCATCTCCTTCATATCCATTTTAGTTCCAAGGGTTACAGTTGTTAAAGACTGTGTCTCACCTCTGGTAAAAATTGCCGATCCGTGAGCACAAGGAAGATAATCAACCTCGCTCCAGATAGGACGTATCTGGGTTGTGCTTCTGCCGTCAAGTCTGATTCCCTCGTCAAGAATCATATTACGCATAGCCTCTTTTTCTACATCGTGGAAATATCTTGCCACCAAAGGTGCTTTCTCGGCTCTCTCCTCCTCTACAATTGTCTCCAAGAACTCAGCCTGCAGAGCATCAAAAGCATCCATTCTCTCATGTTTGGAAGTGCCCCCTTTTGCAATTGTGTAACATTTGTCATAGCAATAGTTATGACATGCAGCTCTTAGCTCCTCGTCATTTTGCTCATGACAATATTCTCTCTTAACGGTTTTGCCAACAGCCTCCATCAGCTCCATCTGAGCCTGGCACTGTTTTTTAATCTCTTCGTGCGCAAATTTAATAGCATCCAGCATAACAACTTCGCTCACCTCTTTCATCTCTCCCTCTACCATCATAATATTATCCAGTGTAGCCGCTACCATAATATCAAGATCTGCTTTCGCTAAATCCTGGAATGTTGGATTGACACAAAACTCACCGTTAATTCTGGCTACCCTTACCTCTGAGATAGGACCATTGAACGGAATATCGCTTACTGCCAGTGCAGCAGATGCAGCCAATCCGGCCAAAGCATCAGGCATTGTATCTTTATCGGCCGATATAAGATTTACCGTAACAAATACTTCTGCGTGAAAATTATCGGGAAACAGAGGTCTTAAAGCTCTGTCTATAAGCCTGGAAACCAGAATCTCATAATCTGAAGCCCTTCCCTCTCTTTTCATAAATCCTCCGGGGAATCTACCTGCTGCAGCAAATTTCTCTTTGTACTCAACCTGAAGAGGCATAAAATCTACATCTTCTTTTGCCTCCTTTGCGCAAGTTACAGTAGCGAGAAGCATGGTTTTACCCATTTTAAGAACTACGGAACCATCAGCCTGTTTTGCCAATTTACCTGTCTCAATTTCAATTGTCCTGCCATCATTCAATTTGATAGCCTTATTTACTATATTCATTATTAATTTAGTGCAGCCCGCCTCTCCCTATGAGAGTTAAAATTAAACCTTACAGCACCGTCACTTGTCGCAAGCCACCTTTGTTGGCAAGTGGGGTATTTATTCAATTAAATAAAATTTTTGCAATCTATCGTGCAAAGATACAAGTTTTTTGCCCTATCTCCAATAGGTATTGTAGTTGGTTATAAAAAAAGCACCCTTATCGAGTGCTTTTTTATGCTTTAACAGCCGGGTAGGAGATTACCAAGCATTCAAAGGCCTGCCGTTCATCAATTGACGGGCAGCAGCTTTTACCTCTTCCTGAACTTCTGTACTCCCTATGTTGCTAAGAACTCTATCTACAAGGTCTACAATGTGAGCCATGTCTTTCTCAACCAAACCACGTGAAGTGATTGCAGGAGTTCCTACGCGGATACCTGAAGTTTGGAAAGGTGAACGACTATCAAAAGGAACCATGTTCTTATTTACGGTAATATCGGCAAGAACCAATGTTTTCTCCGCAACTTTACCTGTAAGATCAGGGAATTTAGTACGCAGGTCAATTAACATTACGTGATTATCGGTACCACCTGAAACAACTTTGTATCCTTTGGCAATAAATGCCTCAGCCATAGCAGCAGCGTTTTTCTTAACTTGCAACTGATACTCTTTAAACTCAGGTTGAAGAGCCTCAAAGAAAGAAACAGCTTTTGCCGCAATACAATGTTCCAGCGGGCCACCCTGAATACCTGGGAATACGCTTGAATTAAGAACTGCAGACATCATCTTAGTCTCTCCTTTTGGAGTTTTAATACCAAACGGATTCGGGAAATCTTTACCAAGTAAAATGATACCGCCTCTTGGGCCTCTTAATGTTTTATGAGTAGTAGAGGTAACAATGTGCGCATATTGAACAGGATTCTTTAACAAACCGGCAGCAATAAGACCTGCAGGATGAGCCATATCAACCCAAAGAATAGCACCAATCTTATCTGCAATGGCACGCATTCTCTCCCAATCCCACTCTCTTGAATAAGCAGAAGCCCCGCCAATAATCAATTTTGGTTTATGCTCCAGAGCTTTTTTCTCCATATCATCATAGTCAATCAGACCGGTAGCCTCGTTAAGCCCATAAGCTACGGCATGATATAACATTCCCGACATATTAACGGGAGAACCGTGGGTAAGGTGGCCGCCGTGCGCAAGATCAAGCCCCATAAAAGTATCACCGGGTTTAATGCAAGCCATCATAACAGCCATATTCGCCTGAGCACCGGAGTGAGGCTGAACATTAGCATACTCTGCACCAAATAATTTACAAAGTCTGTCAATAGCAAGTTGTTCAATCTGGTCTACAACCTCGCAACCACCATAATATCTTGCACCGGGATACCCCTCT
>JAVWIB010000029.1:0-11704 GCA_036639755.1 Bacteroidales bacterium | reverse complement strand
AAGCAGAAAGCACCTGTCCCGTAACAAAGTTTTCAGAAGCAATAAGCTCAATACCATGCAATTGCCTATTTTCTTCTTTCTTAATTAACTCCGAAATCTGAAGATCTTGTTTCATATTATTTTAAATTATTAAATCGTATATTATAGATTTTAGAAATACAAATTTGTTAAACAATTAGCTACAAATATAATCATATTTTAATAACATCTAATGATTTTTAGCTTAATCTCGGCAAAAATTGCTATTCCACTCTATCGCCCGTATTAATAATAGGTTGCGTAGCTTCGTCGGCGCAAAGGACAACTAATAAATTGCTTACAAGAGCAGCCTTCTTTTTATCATCCAGAACAACAACATTCTCATTTTCAAGCTTATCAACAGCCATTTTAACCATAGAAACTGCTCCCTCTACAATCTTTTCACGAGCGGCAATAATGGCATCCGCCTGTTGTCGGCGAAGCATAACAGCCGCAATTTCAGGAGCATAAGCCAGATAATTCAACCGTGCCTCCTGCGCCACTATCCCCGCCATTGCCAATCTATCATTCAACTCCTCAACCAATTTATGATTAATTTCATCCCCGCCGTTGCGCAAAGTAACATTTCCGTTAGCATTATTATCATTTATCATTGCTCCCCGATAATTTTGTTGCGCATTTTCCATAATTCCTAAAATTAATAGTTTAACTTTGTAAAGATAAAAAAAAGCCTGACAATGCACAGAAAATTACGAAACGACGAGCTCGGCCGCCTCACAACAGAAGAATTCAAAGAAACAGAAAAATTAAAAATAACAATAATCCTGGACAACATAAGAAGTCAGCACAATATTGGCTCCGCTTTCCGTACGGCTGATTCATTTTTAATTGAAAAAATGATCCTCTGCGGCATAAGTGCCACCCCTCCCACGGCAGAAATACACAAATCGGCACTGGGGGCGGAGTTCTCCGTAGAGTGGGAATATTGCAAAGACACCTTGCAGGCCGTTCATGAATTAAAACAACACGGCTACACCATTGTAAGTATTGAACAGGCAGAAAACTCCATCTCACTGGAAAAAACAGGCACGGCCTTGCTTGAGGACGGCAGCAAATTCTTATCGGGAGACAAAAAATACGCCCTCATTTTTGGGAACGAGGTAAAAGGGGTACAACAGGAGGTGGTAGATGCCAGCCACTGTGTCATAGAAATTCCTCAGTTGGGCACCAAACACTCCCTAAACATCTCCGTCTCCGTAGGAATCATCCTCTGGGAATTTTGCCGGCGCAGAATCTAACTCACTTAGATTTAAAAAATGCGCCATTTTACGCAACAAAATAATTTCCGCCATTTAACTTTCTAGATATAGGGCAGTCAAATAACGATATAAAATAAATTAAGATTAACATATGCTTAACAAACTAATTACAACTATCTGCATAACAGCATTATGCATAACAACAGCTACGGGTGGCTACGCCCAGAAACAGAAAAAAGGGAAAGCCGGGAATCAGAAAACAGAAACTGCGGCAACAGCCAACGATTCTACCAACAAACAGGCAACAGCAACCCCAAAAGGGATTCCAACCCTTGCAAAATTTGTAAAACCAAGCGCTAAAATCATGCGTGGCTTTACCTCGGTTTACAAACAGGATAATAAGTTCTATATCACTATTAATGATAGCATTATAGGTCGCGATATACGGGCGGTAACCCGAATCTCAAAATCGGCAGAAGGAATTAGAAGCAGTTTCTCCGGTTATGCGGGAGACATTATAAACGCTGCAATGTTCCGTTTTGAAAAAGGGCCTAACGATAAAATTTTCCTCAAAAGTATTCTGTTTGAAGAACGCTCCAATGAAAAAATGCCGCAAAACGTAGAGAACTCAAATTTTCCGGCCATTGCCGCATCCTTTGATATAAAAGCGCAATCTTCCGATAAAACAGAAAGCGTTATTGATGTTACCGATTTCCTCCTCTCCGATACAGAGTACCTTTTCTTTGACAAAAGCGGCAAATCGGCATTCAAATTGGGAAGCTTGCAAAAAGATAAATCGTATATAAGCGACATAAAAACCTACCCTATCAATACGGAGTTCAAGGTGGTTTACACATACTCCCATCAGGAAGATAACCCAACCGCAACCTTTGAGATCAACAACTCATTCGTACTCCTTCCCAAGGTACCAATGACCCCAAGATATTCCGATCCCCGCATAGGCTATTTTACAGTAGGCTATACCGATTTTGATAAGAACCCGCAACGCGTAGAAAAAACCCGCCTTATCACCCGCTGGAGACTGGAACCAAAACCGGAAGATAGGGAGAAATACAACAGAGGCGAGCTGGTAGAACCTGCAAAACCAATCATCTATTATATAGACCCCGCAACCCCAAAAGAGTGGGTCCCATACCTGATTGCAGGTGTAAACGACTGGCAAAAAGTATTTGAAAAGGCCGGATTTAAAAATGCCATTTACGCATTGGAAGCACCTACATTTGAGCAAGACTCAACCTGGTCTTTGGAAGATGCCCGTCACTCGGCAATTGTTTATAAACCATCCGATATTCCGAATGCCAGCGGCCCCCATATAAACGATCCCCGCTCGGGAGAGATCATCGAGAGCCATATAAATTGGTATCACAATGTAATGTCGCTCCTTAGAAACTGGTATTTTATCCAGTGCTCTCCGGTAGATCCGGCAGCCAGAAAAATGACGTTTGATACCGAACTTATGGGGCAGCTTATCCGATTTGTATCCTCACACGAGGTTGGACATACATTGGGTCTGAGACATAACTTTGGAGCAACCTCTCATTTTACCACAGAACAACTCAGAGATCCCGAATTCCTAAAAAAATACGGGCACACCACCTCTATTATGGATTACTCCCGCTTTAATTATGTGGCACAGCCGGGGGACAATATCCCTCGCGAGTTGCTTTTTCCAAGGCTTTCTACCTATGACGATTGGGTAATTGAGTGGGGCTATAGAAGATTTCCACAGATCAACGATCCGGTAAAAGAACTTCCAAAAATTAACCAGTGGATTATAGAAAAAACGAAGGATCCTCTTTATCAGTTTGGTACCGAGAGCGATCCGAACGATCCACGCATGCAGGCAGAAGATCTGGGTGAGAACCAAATGAAAGCTAATGCACTGGGAGTAAAGAACCTGCAGTATATTATGTCTAATCTTATTGAGTGGACCAGCGTACCCGGAGAAGATTATAAAAATTTGCAAACTCTTTACGGAGAAGTCCTTAGTCAATATACTCGGTACATAAACCATGTTGCAAAATGGATTGGCGGCATATACGGAGAAACTAAAAATGTTGAACAACCGGGCGCTCTTTATACTCCGGTAGAGAAAACCAGACAACAAGAGGCCATGGCATTCCTTAAAAAATATCTTTTTGAACCGCAGCTATGGCTCGTTCCCAACAATGTTCTGGATAAGATGCCATACCGCGCAAATGCCATGCTGGAAAATACCTACAATGCAGTTTTCAGAGGTCTGATCAGTAAAAGGGTTCTGACAAATCTCATGGCCGATGAAATTGCAAACGGCTCAAAAGCCTATACTTTGGAGAATTTCTTCACCGATATAAACAGCTCCATTTTCACCCCCGTTTCTTCCGATAAAACAAAGGCTGCTTACCAGCGTATTCTGCAAAAAAGCTACATAGATGCCCTTATCAATCTGTACAACTACAAAGAGAAACGAGGAACTTCCGTAAAAGCAGACAATACCGATATGACCTCCATGCTTTTCTACCAGTTGCGGGAAATTCAGAGCAAATTTAGAAACGCATCAGCTTCCGGAGCCGTTGCCGTTAACGCCCACAACAGATTCCTAATAGATAAAATAGAGAAAGCATTAAACGATAACAAAGACACAAAATAGCAATACCGTACTATTATTTTTAAAATTGCCCAAAAAGCGAGAGATAAAACATTCCGCTTTTGGGCAATTTTTTAATAGCAACCAACCAATGAGTTGCACCATCAATAAAATATGTTGGGAAACAACCACCCATATGAACGATCCACCTGATGATTCTTCCTCTTTAGAAAAGCATACTCCCCTCGCACCCCTGCATAATACGGGTAGTATCGGGAAGAGGGGAGTGCTGCAAGGCCCTAAGGGTATCGGGAAACTGAGGCATGCAATAAACGGCCGTGTTCACAACAAAAGCATTCAGCATGGCCAGAATCATTCCGTGGGCAATAAAGTCTCTCCTTTTCATTATAAATTCAATTCGGATAATACAGTGTTACCGTTACCAGATTCGTCTGCTCCTTAAGTTTGCATTTTTTGGTAACATATCCCTCAACAGGGCCACGTTCACCCATATCCATCTTAAAGTTTTCATTCTCGTCATGAAATAACGACACCTCTACCGCCTGTGCGCCAAGGTCTTTCAATTCCAAGGTCACTTCGCCGCTTTTTGCCTGTGCCATTTGATAAATAGGCTCTTTCGCCCCAGCTATAGTTGCCATTACCAGAATTTTACCCTTTTCATTCCGTACATTGTCTACTTTAATAGTCAGATCTTTTGCACTTATGGCAGTAAATGACATGGTACTTACCGCCATTGTTGTTAAAATTAATTGTGAAAGTTTCATACAAATTATTTTTATTGGTTTATACTTATTAAACTTGTTGCAAATATAAAGTAGTTTATTTTATAAACCAAATAAAAAAATAAATTTTAACTCAGGCTCACTAAGCATGAAAGATTCTAAAGTAACACAATACAGAACGATTGTTTGTACCGGAATGAAAAGGGAGAGAATCTTATAAAACTTATAAAGCTACCGGATACCCGCCGATTCACAAGCAGATATACCAATAGCTTTCTATTCTATCAATAAATAAAAGGGGATCCTTTTACGGATTCATTAAATCCGTATTGGTAAAATTAAGAATTTCATAAATAGATTCAATGGCCGTGGCGGCAGGTCCCTCGGGATCAATCATTTTTGCTTTGTTATAAGCATTAATGGCTTCACCCCATAATTGCTGTTTACGGTATATCCCCCCCAGCAAATACCATGCATATGAATTTTCGGGTTCTTTTTCCAGAAGCAAAAGAAGCTGGTTATAGGCCATATCAACTTTCCCCTCCCGTAAAAGGGCCTCTATTTCCAATGTTGTAAGAATCTGCGATATTGCTTTATTTTTATCCATATTACAAATATTTAATCAAACTAAACCATCCCCGAGAATCCCATAAAGGCCATGGCAAGAATACCTGCCGTAATAAGAGCAATAGGAATTCCTTTGAATGCTTTCGGAACATTTGAAAGCTCCAATTGTTCTCTCAGACCGGCAAATAATGTCATTGCCAAGCCAAAACCCAACGCACTTGCAATTGCATACACAACAGAAGCAGCAAGGCCGAGCATGTGAGGATCACCTCCAAAGGTAAACTCTTTGGATACAACCAGAATGGCAACTCCCAATACGGCACAGTTGGTGGTAATAAGCGGCAGGAAAATACCCAGAGCCTGATAAAGAGACGGGCTTATCTTTTTAAGAATAATCTCTACCATCTGCACAAGGGCTGCAATCACCAAAATAAACATAATGGTTTGCATAAATTCTATTCCCAGAGGAACAAGAATATAGCTCTGCACAAGATAGGTTACCAACGTAGCAATTGCCATTACAAAGCATACGGCTCCCGACATTCCAACAGCCGTAGAAACCTTATTTGAAACGCCAAGAAACGGACAGACCCCAAGGAATTGCGCCAATAATATATTATTGACAAATACCGCCGAAATTATAATAATTATATATTCCATAATACTCTCTGTTTAATGTTAGTTTTTGGCTTTAATTTTATTAAACAACACCATAAGGTATCCCAGCGCAATAAACGCACCCGGAGCAAGCACAAAGGCAAGCATTCCGTCTGCATCCACAAGCTTGTGCCCGAATACGGATAAACCGCCCAACAACTCCCTTACAAAACCTATTACGGTTAACGAACAGGCAAAACCCAATCCTATTCCAATTCCATCCAAGGCAGAATCCAACACCCCGTTTTTGGAAGCATACGCCTCTGCACGCCCCAGAACAATACAGTTTACCACAATTAGCGGAATAAACAAACCAAGGGTCTCATAAAGAGCCGGCACATACGCCTGCATAACAAACTGCAACACCGTTACCAGCGCAGCAATCACCACAATATAACTTGGAATTTTAACCTTTGCCGGAACAAGCGGGGCAATGGCCGAAATAACCATATTGGAAAGAACCAGTACAAACATGGTAGCCATGCCCATACCCAAACCATTTATTGCCGATGTAGTAGTACCCAGCGTAGGGCACATACCCAGAACCAGAACAAATGTAGGATTCTCTTTTATAATTCCTTTTGTAATTAAACTCAACTTACTCATAGTTATTCCTCCTTATTTTTAGTAACCTCTAAAAATGCAGCATATGCATTCTCTACGGCATCACAAAAAGCCCTTGAGGTAATGGTAGAGGCTGTGATTGCATCCACATTACCTCCATCTTTCTTTACCGATAATTTAAAGTTTCCGTCGCCGGGATTCTTCCCCTCAAACTGTGTCATAAAAGGCCCCTCGCCGTCGCTGATCTTTGCCCCCAGACCGGGAGTCTCCGCATGCGAGATAACGGCAATATCTTGTATTGTACCATCGGGAAGAAAACCAACCATAATGGTAATTCTTCCGCTGAACCCTTTTGTAGTAGATGCCTCTATGGCATATCCCACAACCTTATCCCCCTTTTTAGCCGGATAAACGGTTGCCGCCTTACTCCCCTCTCCCACCGTAAATTTATCGGCAGAAGGGGTATTCTCAAAAGCCGGAACCACTCCCCCAATTGCATTATTTATTTTTGCAACCTGTGCAGCATCAATAGGCTCTTTGGTTACAGCATATATACCCCCCAATACCGCCGATGATACAAGACATATCACAAAAAGCGTAAGGGCCATATTTGTAAATGTAGATTCTTTTGCCATTATTTTGCCTCCTTGCCAAATCTTTTAGGTTTAACATACATATTAATAAGAGGAACGGTAGCATTCATAATAAGAATAGCAAACGAAATTCCCTCGGGATAAGAACCGAACTGGCGGATAAGGATGGTAAGAATACCAATACCCGCTCCAAAAATAATCATCCCCTTATTGCTCATAGGAGAAGTTACATAATCGGTAGCCATAAAAATAGCCCCCAATAATACACCTCCCGTTAAAATATTAAAAATAGGATCTGTAAATCTCTCTCCGTTGCACAGCCATAAAATTCCGGAAAAAATAAAGATGGAACCAAAAATAGCAAACGGGATATGAGGTTTAATCACCCGCCTGACCAACAAATACGCAAAGCCCAGTAAAAGTGCTATAGCGGAGAGCTCTCCGGCCGATCCTACCCTGGTAAACAACATCTGGGTATAGGAGAAATCATGGGCAGCATAAATCTGGCTAAGGGTCTGCCCCTGCGCCAATCCCTCTTTTACAATACCAAGGGGAGTAGCTCCCGATGTGGCATCAATGGTTGCACCAAAAAAAGAGGCAGGCATAGACCAGTCGGTCATAATAACGGGAAACGAAACCAGCAAAAACACACGCCCCACAAGAGCCGGATTAAATACATTCTGGCCAAGACCGCCAAAAGACATTTTAACAATTCCTATCGCAACAATAGCCCCAATAACCATAATCCACCATGGTGCACTTGCAGGAACATTAAGAGCCAACAGCAAACCGGTAATTACAGCCGAGTAATCGCAAATGGTAATTTTTGATTTCATCAGAAATTTCTCAATCAGGTACTCAACGGCCATACAAGAGATAACCCCTATCAAAACCAACTTTAAGGCAGCAAAGCCAAAAAAGTAGATTGAAACCGCTACGGCAGGAAGCAACGCTATTACCACGTCCCGCATTAAGTTTCCGGTATTTTCCTTTCCATGAATATGAGGAGAAGGTGATACAAGCAGTTTTTTCATTATTTATGATTTATTATTTTTTAATTACAAAGTGGAGTAAATTATTTCTTAGGGCGACTACGCATGATTTTCATCACATTCCCCTTAGCCAACCGTATGGTATCAAGCAGCGGAATATATGCCGGACAAGTAAACGAACAACAGCCGCACTCAATACAGTCATAAACCCTTTCTGCCTCCAAGTCATCCATCCGGGAAGCTCTTCCTAATTTATTTAACAAATACGGCTCAAGCCCCATAGGACATACATCCACACATTTGCCGCAACGAATACAATTACTCTCGGGATGCCTCTTGGTCTGCTGCTCCTGTAAAAACAATACGGAAGAAGAGCCTTTAAGGGTTGGAGCATCCAGATTAGAAATAGCCTTACCCATCATAGGTCCGCCGCTAATTACCTTTGCCGCTTTATCGGGAACACCTCCCACTGCTTCAATAATTGCGCTGATAGGGGTACCTACTCTATGTCTATAATTTTTCTGTGCTCCGCTGCACTCACCCGTTACGGTAAGAATCCCCTCAAACAGAGGTTTATTCTTTTGCACCGCCTCATAAACAGCCAGTGCCGTTCCAACATTTTGCACAACCGCACCGGTATCAATTGGAAGCCCCATAGAGGGAACCTTACGCCCTATCACAGCATCAATTAACTGTTTTTCACCACCTTGCGGATATTTTTTCTTTAATGTTACAATCTTTATCTGCGGATATCTGACAGCATGGCCCGTCAGAACTTTAATAGCTTCCGGCTTATTCTCCTCAACCCCCACAAAGCCCTGCGTAACCCCCAGAGCTTTCATCATAATGGAAGCACCCATCAAAACCTGCTGGGGCATCTGAATCATTACCCTATAATCGCTGGTAAGATAAGGTTCGCACTCCGCCGCATTAATAATGAGGAACTTCGCCTTTTTACCCGGAGGAGGAGAGAGTTTAACATTGGTTGGGAACGTAGCCCCACCCAAGCCTACAACACCGCACTCCTGAATTTTAGCAACAATTGCTTTAGCATCCAACTCCATATCGCTTACAAAGCTCTCGGAACGGTCTATTCCCTCCATCCACTCATCACCCTCCACGGTAATCACAACCGCTTTACAGAGATTTCCCGCAATATCTTTTATCATCTCAATTGCCTTTACGGTTCCCGACACACTGGAATGCACCGGCGCAGAAATAAATCCGTTGGCGTTAGCAATCTGCTGTCCTACTTTTACTTTATCCCCAACCGCAACAATAGGTTCTGCAGGAGCACCCAAATGTTGAGACATAGAGATATAAACGACTTCCGGGATGGGGAAGCTCTCAATAGCGGCATTTGCCGATATTTTACAGTCACAAGGATGAACCCCGCCTAAAGAAAATGTTTTCATACGTTTATAATTTTCTTTTTATTTGTGTATGATAGCTCGCATAAATGCTCGGTTTCATACGTTTATAATTTTCTTTTTATTTGTGTATGATAGCTCGCATAAATGCTCGATTTCATATATTTATAATTTTCTTTTTATTTGTGTATGACAACTTGCATAAATGCTCGGTTTCATACGCTTATTCTGCTTATGCATGGTTGGTAACGTCTGCCGGTCTAGCTACGGAAGTAGCCACTTCTGTTGCAGGTTTAGATACAGGTGCAGGTGCATCTGCCGCTTTTGGCGGTTTTGGAGGGAAGTTCATGGCATGAATTGCTCCGGTAGGACACTCCGCAACGCATTTTGTACACAACTTGCATTTATTAAAATCTATATAAGCCAGATTATTCTCTACCGTTATTGCCTCAAACGGACAAACTTTGGCACATTTCCCACAACCGATACAAGCAGCCGAACACGCTTTCTTAGCAATTCCCCCTTTATCCTTATTTATACAAGAAACAAAAATCCTTCTCCCTTTCACCCCTTTGTTTCTCAGTTCAATTACCATCTTAGGACATGCTTTCACACACGCTCCGCAAGCAGTACATTTCTCCTGATCCACTACAGGAAGGCCGGTCTCTTTGTTAATAGATATGGCTCCAAAATTACAAGCCACCGTACAATCGCCCTGCCCCAAGCAACCGTATTTACACCCGGTATCTCCCGCATACAATGCACTCATTGCCGCACACGAAGCTATGCCGTCATACTCATTTACTTTGGGTCTGTTGTTGCATGTTCCATTACAACGGACTACTGCAATCATTGGGGCTTTTTCTTTCACCTCAAAACCAAGAGATTCTGCAACATTCTTCATGGTGGGATTTCCCCCTACCGGACAGAATAAATTATCCAGGTTAGGCGCCCTTACACACGCTTCGGCAAACGCCCGGCATCCAGCCTGACCGCAGCCGCCACAATTGGCGCCGGGCATAAGAGCTTCCACAATATCAATTCGCGGATCCTCTTCTACCTTGAACTTTTGTGCCACAAAATAGAGCACAATAGCCAGCAAAAGCCCTAAAATGCTTAAACTAGCCACAGTAAAGATAATAGTAGTACTCATTTATTTAAAAATTTATTATTTTTTTGCTATAGTAAAAACGAACTTATTGGCTATCTTACCCCTAAGTAGGTAAACCACAATATAATAGATACAGATTGCACAAATCGAAACAAGCCCTATCCATAGTTCTTTGAGGTTAAAACTCGACAAAGTTAATAAAAAAACTAATAAGATTGTTACAGGAATTACATAAGATATCCAAACAGCCTTAAATCCCATAGAACGTTGCATGGCTACATAAACCTCTTCTCCCAGTTCGTATTCGCCCTTACTATAATATGGAATCTCTATAACTTTATCTTTTGCATCCCCTACAGAACACATCGATTTCGCATGGCAAGAGGCACACATAGACTCATTAATAATCTCCACCATTATTTTCTCTTTGGTAATTTCAATAATTTTTCCGGAATGTCCTATTTCGTTGGTTGCTCTCATGCCTTGTTTCTTCTCTGTTACTTTATCTTACTTGTTAATGGATACCGCAGATTGCTCCATTTGGATAACCGCCCCGCCACCCGGCCAACCAGAATAGGCGATTCAAATAATAACGGAATTTTATTACCGTCGTCCGATACCCATATCGTCATCTCCTCTTTACCCGTAAACACACTTCCGGCAATTAGTTTTACCGTAAACTTAAGGGTATTAAAAGTCCCTATCCCTTGTATTTTCTTTACCTCTCTCCCCTTATAAATATAATAAAAATTATAGACATCATCATCTATGGCAAACGATATGGGTTGCTGCTCATTTACCGGAATTTTATTAAAATCTATGTTCCGCACTTTGTAAAAAAGAGAGACCAAATCGTAGGTGTGCTCAGATCCCAGCATAAGCGTATCTTTTGAAGGATTGCCGTTCCTCTCTATTTTTGCTTTTATTTTATAATCTTTATCATTAAAATAAAAGGTATTTTTCATTGTATACTTCCCCTCATAAGTATCTCTGTAAAAATAATGAGGGCGGATAGGATACTCATAAAATTTACTCTCAAAATGTTCTCTTACTTTAAAAATAAGATCATAAAATTTATAGGTCTTTCCTTTTATTATGCTATGAAACATGCCGTCGCCATAGGTAAGATTGGTTACGGCCTCTCCCAGATCGGTATCAATTCCTCCCCACTTATAATTCATAACATAAGTAAGCGATTCCCCATGCTTATAGGGCACATTCGCCACTTGCGCAGCAAGCACTCCATACAGCAAGGTAAAAAGCAAGGTAAGGCAGTATCTTT
>JAVWIB010000028.1:0-26435 GCA_036639755.1 Bacteroidales bacterium | reverse complement strand
CTCTCTTTTTCAGACTTTGCACAGATACTTTTCGTTAGATATCGTTTTATTTTATCCACATCCTGCTCACCGGGAGACTCTTTTGCCAGGTTTTTGAGTTCGTCCCAGACACACTCCACTAATTCATCAACCAGTTTGGGGTCCGTATCAAAATCCACACGGATGGTAAGATAACTATCGGGATATAAATTAAACTCATCCTCAACACCTACATGGTAAGAGCCTCCCCTTTGCTCCCTGATAGATTTTGTGTATCTATCTCGTAAAAGCATAACCATAAATCTGGCGCAGTTGTAATTTTTAACCGTATAGTCTACGGTTCCTTTTACATTTACAGCAACAGAGGCTTTGGAACTTGCGGTATTTTTTGATACATAATTAAGATTGATCATCCCCTTATTCCAGATATCATCACGGCATATCTTTTTACGCACCACATCTTTTTGACAAGGAAGATTCGCCATGTATTTTTCCAGAAACGGTCTGGCCTGCTCAAAGCTCATTGGCCCCTCAAAAATATAGGTAAACCCTTCTGAAGAACAAAAATGTTGATTGTATGCCCTTAGAATATCGCCATCACTTATTCCGTTTACAATTTCTTTTGTCCATTTGCCACTCATACTATTTGGCTTGTAAGAGAGGGCGGCACAGGAATCCTTAAACATATTAATGGCAGAAGTGTTGTTTACAGCCTTTTTGATCCGGTTTTGTCTGATCCCTGCAAATGACTTGGAATCAGCAGTCACATCACACATAGAGAGGTATAGGGTCTGGAAAAACGCATCGGGATTATTTTGCATAAAATAGCCATATACAAAATCGTATCTCCCTTTAATGTCCTGCTTAACCGTAAACCTATTATTGGTGCAGAATTTATAAAATGTGTTTCTGTCCATTCCATTTATCTTAAAATTACCAAGACAAGACTTCATCATTCTTGCATGATAAAGCAAAGAGTCCTCTACGGCAGAAAATCCCCCCTCCCTATATGAGGTAAAAGAGATGGAAGCGGCAGGATTGGAGTTATTTTCAATCCATATAATCTTATTTCCTTTGGGCAAAATTGCTTGAGTTGCCCCTGCAATAGGGGTAAAATCAGAGACCTTGGTTAGGGATAGCGGTTTTAATTTATAATTAAATTTTAGCCCCCCGTCTGCAATATATTCATATCGGGATAGATTGGCATTCCTTACAGAGTCTATGATTACCCGTGCTCTTTCATCCGATAAAAATCCCTCGGCATCTTTTTGTCCACCCGCAAATATCACAATCATGTTTTTTTCGCCAAAATTCCCGGAGACAAAAGAGCTCATATCTTCAATCGTAATTTTATCAATCAATTCCAAAGAAGTTTTATAATAATCAGCCACATCCATAAGAGCATCGCCACGGGTAAATGCATCTACGGCCCTGTTAACATAATCAACATTGGTGGGGTTCCTGTTTTTATTGGCCTCTACCTGTAGTTTCGTTTTTCTCGCTTGCAGAGCGTCGGAGAATTCTTCTTTTGAGAATCCGTATTTTTTCAATCGTTCATAATCGGCAATAATTCCGGTGAATGCCTTGTCATAATTATTTTTAAGGGGGATTGCCGTTATTCGAAAGACTTTTGAGGCATAATAGATCTCTCCCATTGTTGGCACTGCCGTTTTATACAAACTTTTTCCGTCCGCCGTGTTTTTTGAGATTCTTCCGGAAACCATATCCAAACACATATCTGTTAAGAGCTGATTCGTTATAAAACGCTCCTGTAATCTCTCTTTTCCCTTTAATGACGGAAATTTAATAACAATACGCACCGATCCGGCCCGTAACTCAGGATCTATATAACGATCTATAATGGGCTCTGCATGATCGGGAACCTCATACATAAGCCGCGGAGCATTGTTCACCCCTTTTGGAATTGATGAAAATATCTTCTTAATTTTTTTCTCAACCTCTACGGGATTAATATCTCCCACCACAAAAATTGCCTGTAAATCAGGCCTGTACCATTTATGATAATAATCTACAAGTGTCTGTGGTTTAAAGGTATTTATAATTTCGGGCAATCCTATAACACGCCTTTTGGCAAATTGAGAACCGCTTTGTTCAACGGCAGCAATATGCGCCATCATTTTTGTACGGGTATCGTCTCCCCGCCTCCACTCTTCCCGTATAACCCCTCTCTCCGCCTCTATCTCGGCAGGCTCACAGGAGATGGAATACGACCAATCATGCAACATAAGCAACACACTGTCAATCACACTCTCCCTCACTACCGGAACAGCAGATATGTTATATACGGTACGATCCATAGAGGTAAAAGCATTTACATTATTACCAAATTTCACCCCTATGGAAGCAAGAGAATTCAGCATGTTTTTTCCGGGAAAGTTTTTTGTTCCGTTAAAAGCCATATGCTCAAGAAAATGAGCCAGTCCACGCTGATTATCATCCTCCTGCAACGAGCCCACATTATGCGCAATAAAGAACTCGGCATTCTGCTTAGGATTCTCATTTTTTCTTATATAATAGGTAAGGCCGTTATCCAGCTTCCCTATCAGAAATTGCCCATCTTGCTTGAGCGTGCCCTTCTCCGTCCCCCGGGAAAAAGCAATTACTGCCTCCGTACAGCAAAAGCATACGGTAAGCAGTAACCAGAACATTTTGTTTTTCATTAATTTAGATGTTATCAAATTCTTATTTAACAATATTCATTTCATCAATCAGCAAAGATGCACCTGCGTATTTTTCAATAACCCAGAGAACAAATCTTATATCCACACAAACAGTCTTAAAATTGGTAGGGTGATAATAAGCATCTCCGCTGATAGACTCTCTGTTTCCATCAAATGCAAGTCCTATGATCTCCCCTTTTCCATTCAGCACGGGACTCCCCGAATTTCCTCCGGTAATATCATTGTTAGTAAGGAAGTTTACATACATAACCCCTTTTTCTGCCCATCTGCCCCACTCTTTTGATGCTATCAATGATTTCATCCGATCCGTTACCTTAAACTCATATTCATCGGGATTTTCTTTCTCCGTATACCCTTTTATGGTTGTCTGAAAAGCATATTTTACCCCGTCATAAGGCTCTACTCCTCCAACGGTTCCATAGCTCAGACGCATGGTTGAATTTGCATCGGGAGACTGCGGAATCCCCTTAGTCTCTCTCATATTATAGAGCACCCGGGTATATTTACTTTTGTAAGAATCGGGATCAAAACCAACTTTCTTGCAAACTTTCTCTTCCAGATCCTTAAAGGTATCAAGGCAACATGCCTCCGTAAATTTATACATAACATCGTTCCGAATATCGGCAATCGATTTTGGCGTTGCAAAGAATGCCCTTATTTTTTCAGGCGTGGTAAAGTTGGAGTTGTCGTAAATAAAATCCGCAAGTTGATTAGCCGAGCCGCCAAATTGCTTAATCCAGTTTTTAAGGGTATCGGAATAATATTCCTGTGGCATATTTTTAATCATTAAATCCAGATTAAATTTAAAAAGATCGAGATCGGTCTCCAAATCAAATGTCTTAAAATAGTTCCCGGACATTTTCAAGGCTTTTTTCACAAGGGGATTTTTTAAGGATACGGAATCTATTTTCCCCTTCTCCATATGCCGTATGATACCGGTTACCCGTTTTGAATTGGCAACACATTCACTCGCCGATACAACAATCTCTTTAAACCATGTTTTGTATCTTACCAACTCATTTTTTGCTTCAAAGCCCTTTTTCATGTGCGCAAGCAACTGTTGGTCCTCCCCTGTAAATTCCCTCTCTTCAGCCTCTCTTATGCCAATAACATTATACATCTTAAAACATTGATTCTCCCATTTGGCATAATCTGCATAATTACTGATACCAAAGTATTTATCGGCATACATAAGCCTTATTGCAGGGGATTGATCCATGTGTTTTTTCCATACATCCAGTTTGCCCCTTCTTGCCTGAATAACAATAGGATTGATAATTTCTTGCTTCTGCTTCACTTCAAAGGAAGATATATACCGGTTTGTTTTAGCAGGATAGCCCATTACCATGGCATAATCACCCTCTTTTACCCCCGCAGCAGATATATTCAGCACTTTTGCAGGAACCATCGGAACATTATCGTTGGAATAAGCAGCCGGCTTCCCGTCTTTTCCCGTATAAATACGATAGATTGCAAAATCCCCTTTATGCTGCGGCCATCCCCAGTTATCGGTTTCTCCGCCAAAGGCACCAATGGATGCGGGAGGAGCTCCTACCAATCGTACATCGGGATACATTTCATAAAAAAACATATAATATTTAGTACCGCTCCAGACAGAGGCACACATCACCTCATAAGGGGTGGATTTTTGGTATTTGCTCTCCACTTGTTTATACACTCTCCTCATTACCATTCCTTTGAATCCGGTCTTTTTTACCTGCTCAATGCATTGGTTTACTTGGTCCGTTACATCCAGCACCTTCCTTAAGAAAAAAGCATTTTTCCCTTTAATATGCTTTTCATCGGAGCGGTTCATTGCCCAGAAGCCATTATCAAGGTAATTATTCTCGGGAGTACTTAAAGAGTGAATATCGCCATAAGCGCAATGGTGATTGGTTATCATCAGTCCGTTTTTTGAAATCATACTGCCTGTACAACCAAAATCCAGAGAGACAATTGCATCACTAACGGTATGATTGGCATTCTGATTATAAATCTCGTTTGGTTTTAGCTTCAATCCTGTTTTTACCATTTGGGGATAGATGGATTCAAACATATGAACCATCCACATCCCCTCATCTGCAATCATTTCAGAGGGCGAAAACGCCATCATCAATACGGAGAATAATATAATTATTCGTTGTTTCATTGAGAATTAATTTAATGTTGAAAGTACTTGCCCCTGTTGCGGGAAATTCATTTTTGGCTCAGATTCCTCTATTTTGCCATCTTTCATTTTCACTTTCCATTTCTCGGCATTGAGCGTTTTCCAGAGAGCATCCTCGTTCATCACCGATTCTACATACAAAATCCTTATAGCATATTGCTCCTGCTCATTTACCAGAGTCTCTACGCCAAGTACTCCGTCTGTTATTGAGAGATATGATACTAAATAAGGGACATTTCTGGAAACAATCGGCTTATCAAGGCTTGGATGAATAAGCTCATAAACAGATGTTTTCTCTCCGGCATATTGTTCAACCTTTTTCTTAAACATCTTATTTACACTGGTAAATTGCCTTACTAAGAACTCTTTCCTTGAGATGGTATCAAGCTGGTCTTCAATGTCAACTAGTTTATAATCAACATCCATTGTCTTTACTCCGCCTCCGTGTACAGGCATCTGAAGAGTTTTCATCTCTACCATTTCTCTAATAAACTCTTTATCAATAGGTTCATTTACGCCCATATACAACCGTACAATAATAGGACATGCGTATTCGGTTTCCAATCCAAAATAGTTTCTTCCCGAATTTCTGAATTGCATTCCAAGATAATTAGGGTCCATCTTATCGTGCATATTCTCCGTACGGATTGTAACAATTTTCACAAGAGTGTCTTCTTGTTTCGGTTGATTGATTTTAAATTTAGACGGAACATAAATAGCTTCATTAATTGCCAGCGGAGTAGTTTCCTGCGGATTATAATAAATAGTTACCCTGGCATGCTTAACATAAGTTGCCACACCGTATATTCCGGGTATCTTTTGTAATCTTGCAGAGAATGCTTTTGAACTTCCATAGCATTTTACAGAGCGCAATCCCTCAACAACAAGTTTTTCTGCAGTCTCCTGTTTTGCAGGATCTCCCCATTTTTCATCAATGGTAGGAAGTTCCACAGTAGAACCCAATAAGACTCCTGCAACAAACAATACAACAACCAGAACAGCAGGAACCCACCTCAATTTTGAGCATTTATTAAATGCCAACGCCCCTTTATTACAAGACGAAATACATTCTCCACAAGCGGTACAATCTATATGTTTTACAACAGTCAGGCTATTTACCGGAATAGAATAAGGACATTTTTTAGCACAAATGCCACAATTGTTACAAGTCTCGGAATCTCTTGTCACCCTTACTAGCGGGAAAACTTTTGATTCCATGTAAATGATTTCATAGATATATCCTACAAGGCAGGTTAGCCCAAGAAGTATTTTCCAAGAAACAGCAACTCCAACCAGATTTAGCAAAATAAAACAACCTAAAATAGCAACAAATGTAATGGCAAACTTAAAGATATTGCTGGCAGCCCCAAGAGGACAGATATATTTACACCAAAACATTTTAATAAAGAAGTTGCCCAGGAAACAGATTGTTATGGATATACATGCCATCCATACGGTTAGTTCCCCTTTGAATCCGGTAGCAAAAGCATAATAAGGATCAAAGTTTTTGCAGAAAAGCTCAGAGCTGGATAATGTCATGTAAAAGATTGTAAATAGCAATCCATATTTTACGGCCCTTAAAATCTTATCGGTTATCGTGCCATTTTCTATTACAATTTCTTTAATTTTAAGACTGCTCCTTAATTTACCCATGTACTCTGATAATGTTCCCAAAGGACACAAATAGCCGCAGAACAATTTACTAAACAGCATAATACCTACCGCCAGTACAACTCCCATCATAATCTGAGTGGCAGTCATGCTACATGCCATGGAACCTTGTACCATATATGTTCCATAGGTTTGTAACCCTCCAAAAGGGCAATAAGCTTCAGGATCAAAAGTTTCGTTTCCAAAAATTTTAAAGAAGAAAGCAATAATCAGAACCAGAACTCCCCATTGTGTTATTTTACGGAGCAGGTTTTTTGTGTTTTTTTTCATATAGACCAATTTTAAATAATATTTCAAGTTTACGAGACAAAAATAGATAGAAAAGAAATACCATTCAGTTCCATTGAATGGCATTTTCACATTTTTCTATAAATCCCTAAAAATTAAATCCTAAAGTTACATTTACCAAACTTCTGCTACTTTTTTGCAAGCCGGCAAACTGAGGATAAAATTCATAAATGTCCTCTTTTACTTTGTTTAATTTACGATATAGATAATTTACCCCTACATAGAGAGCCTGACCTCTCTCTTTATTAATTACATAAGAGTAATTTACCCCACCCCCTATCCTGTAATGATCGGAGACCCTGTATATATAATCCTGTGCCAGTACCCCTTTATTTAATTTAAGAGCACCCGTAGTGAGCGGATTATTTTCTATCAACGGATTCCCCTCCCCTTTTGCAATACCTCCGCAAAGATTGAATCGTATGATATTATTGCCGTATACAAAGTTTTTACGAATGCTTGCATAAAAATCGGAAACATTGTTATTTTGCTCATATTCAGATGGAAAGATCTTCTCTTTCTTATCTGATTTTGTATAGTTATACCCTATTGTAAAATCAATTTTTGATAAATATTCATTCTTCTTTATAAAGCCATGGTATTCAATTCCATATTGCTGCAATTGAGCCATATACCGCAATGATTTACCATATTCGTAATATTCCCAGCTATTTGGGTCATTGGGAACCTGCTCATAATTATTGGATATTCCGTACGACAAATCTTCCTGACTCGAATATCTTATCCTAATTGAGTTATCCATGCAAGCCGCAGAATATTTAAGCTCACCAAAATAATCGTAATTTAAGGTACTCACCATGGCATATTTCTTTTTAAACATCTGATCCTCATAATCATTTTCTTTTCCGGAATCTATCCTTAAATTATGATAGAATGTAAAACCTCCCAACTTGAATTCTAACTGAAGCGCACCTCCAAAAATATCTTTTTCATATCTCCTCATTGTTACAAGAGATGATGCATATGGACTTGACACATACATAAATAGTCCCTCCATATAACATAAATTCTTATTCATAATTTCGCCATAATATTCATATTGCACATTTTCGGCATTATGACCATATGAGAGATTGAGCCCCACATTCAGATATTTTGTTGTAAAACTAATCCCGGGAGAGACAAATAAATTTGAAAATTCATTTTTATTTCTGCCATCCGTTCTCTTTGCAGAAGTTGCCGTTTCATAGTTAAATGCAGCACCAATTGAAAATAAGTCCGATATTTTATAAGCAACCTTTGATTTTAACCGATAAGCCTCCCTGATATTCTTACCCGGAATACTATCCAGAATAGGATTCAAATTGGTATTTTCATACGTTGTTCCAAGCCATGTCTGATCTTTTTTAATGGCATAGTCATAATTAAAACTACCATAAAAGTATAAATTTTTTAATTTTGTATAAGACTTGGTTTCCAGCCCTATATTATCTATACTTTTAGCTTCATTGTAGTTTTTATAATCTCCCGATACATTATTATAGTATGCTTCTACATTCGAAAAACTTTTTTCAATTGTATTATATACTAATCCAGCTCCATTTGAGGATAAGAGCCATGGAGCCTTGCTTTCAATTCTGTCAAACGAATAATAACTCCTTGGAGAGATTTCCTGAGCACTTAATTCTAAGGCAGAAAAACAAAGAAAGGCAATGCTTATTCTATTTATTTTTTTCATAATTATCTCTATTTTTTACCAGTTAGTGTTGCATATTGCAAGATCTCAAAATCATTTGTAGAATTATTTGTATCAACATATATAATTTGGCTCCCCGGAATCGTGGCCTCCGCATCAATCTTCCTTATGATACTTTCCCCTTTCCCGGAACCGGAAATCATTCCGAATCCATTATCAACTTCGGGTCTGATCCTTTTTGAATCGGATGTCGCTTTTAAAGTCTCAACGCCGTCCAGCACCAGATTTTTATCCACAAAAAGACAATTTAAAGCCTGATTTACAGGATTTCTTGGGTTTACAACCTCATTATCCCTCAAATAGTCTTTCACGTTTTTTCCACCAAGCGTAAATAACAGCACCCCGGGGCATGAAATGGAGACGGCAAAAGCCTTTGAAGGCCCGGCACGCCATATAAGATCCAATGTTTGAACGCCAGTTGCCGGAACGCTGTGCATGGTTGTAATTTTAGGATCATAGAAGGCATAATATCCGCTAACACCTAAATTAACCGATGCCGGTACGGTTTCGGTATGATTGATTGCATTAATACAACAAACCACCTCTTGCCCCGGCTGCACAGGGGCATCCATACCTGTCCCCTTAAACATCCATACCATAATACCACATGCCAGTGAGTCACGTAATTCAGATGTTCCGGGTTTTACCCAGTCCGAAACTTTCCCTTTTTGCGGAGCATTCAGAGGATTAATAACTCCAATGCATAAAGAGTCTAAATAGGCTACCTCCCTTGAATTATTATAAATTGTAATATATTGATCCTTTCCTGTATACGCCTTATTGGTGTTTGTATTCCAGCATCCACCAAAATAGATCTCTTTAATGATAAGTTGACCGCTTTTTGAATAATTAAGAGGCAATGACTTCTCTATCATCTTGGGATCTTTAGGTGTCACCCTTATTTGCTCCGAGCTACCGTTATAAATATTCATGATTCCTGATTTCCGAATCTTCTTTTCCGTAGAAGCAATATAGGTTCCGTACGTCACATCTACGGATGCATATCCCTGGTCATCTGTCATAGCAGAATATTCAAATCCCGATGCAATATCTATTAATTTTACCTCCATATTGCCAAGGGATATTTCATGCCCCTGAGGCTTCTCTACTTTCACCTCTATAGTAGCACTTATAGCATCTTTCTCAAAATCGCCCTTCTTTATCTCTTTAAGGCACGAGGTAAAAATGCAAATAGCGAATGTCGCATATATAATCTTACTAAATAACTGTTTCATAAATATATTGTTAGAATGTTAATCTTAATTCTGCTCCAAAATAAATATCGGTATTCTTTCTTGCACCCGGAATATCAGGTCTGGCACTATTGGTTATCATTGGCTTGGAATTCGTAAAATTGTTGGCATAAAAAGATATGGCGGCCAATTTGCCAATCTCCTTTGTTACCCGGATATTAGCCATAAAATAAGGTTTATAGGATTGCACTGCATACCGATATGGAAAATTACTTGCATATCTCATTTTACTCAACCTCGCTCTTAGATCGGGGTCGGTTGTTGTATGATAATCGGAGAATGGTTTGACATTCCCCTCAAAATCCATATATGCAACAGGATCTCTGTATAACAACTGCCCGTTGGTTAACCGCTTGCTAAAATCTTCGTAAACAGGTTTCCCGTCATCTCCTTGGTAATACATATTTCCATTATCAAAGTCTGCCCACTCTCTATCCATCCAGATGCACTGAGTGGTTAACGAAACCACCATCCTTATTTGGGGAATATTGGTCACCAGATTAATATTTGTTGAGAGCCGGCTTCTTGAAACGCCGCTGCTATTATCATTGCTCCCGGCAAAAAGTGAGACATATGGAAAATCCTCTTTTACATCAACAGGGTCGGACCCGCCAAGGTAGAACCTTCTGATTCCGGTAGAATAATTATGCGATTTAATATATGCACCGTTTACTATAATAGACGTATTAATTGATTTTATCTTACCAAAATTAAAGTCATATTCAATACCCCATTTGGATTGTACCATTCTATTATCGGGAACAACATGATTTATAAACTCATTCGACATTCTATACGGAGCCTCAACATACGCCCCTGTTTTGTCCTTTATCCAAACTTTACCATCTTCAAATTTAGGACTTGCACTTTCGTCTGCTACGGCATTGTAATATTTTATGGTTTCGGTCTCATAAGAAGAGTTTGCAGAAATTCCATCTTTTAAATATTCATTAAAATAGGTAAGTCCCACCTCAATTCCTCCTATTGTTAAATCGGCTCCAATCTCCAGATTACGGGTTTTTGTTGTAGCAATATTATAATCCAGTAATTCCGGCAATACTTTTGTAGAAATAACAGCCATCGATTCGTTGGTTACCGTATTGGTATATTGGAACACGGCCCTATCCAGATATGTCTCACCCGGGTAAAGCAATGATATGGAAGGGAGTTTACGCATCATACCCCAGCCTCCCCGTAAAGCAAAGTCCCGGACAACGGAATTCCGCTTATTTTTTATGATAAAATATTTTGCATTGAACCTAGGATCTAAAATAGGATCATAAGAATATCCGTCAATTGCCATTTTTGTAAAACGAGCCCCGACACTTAGCTCCAAGGAGGTGGCTGAAATTGGAATTGTAACTTTTTCTTCTAAAAAAGCGGAGAAGTCATTCATAAAAGGGGTATCGCTGTATTTATGATGTCTGAAATATTGGGGTTGCAAACCTTCGTAACGCAGCCCCTCACCAAGATTCCCCTTGCTATTAAACTCCACTCCTAATGTTGTTTTAAACAGTGTTTTGCCAATTTTTTTATTAAGGATACCCGATAGTTTAGCATTTACATACACCGGAATATCCTCAACACGTTTATCCCTTATCTGATTGGGTTCTGTAAAAGATCCCAAGTGTAAACCGTTTTCACGAACATCGGTAGTTGGAAAGGATACATCGGTCTTTACAAGATAATCTCTGGTAGTATTGAATGCATAACTTGCAGATACATTATAATTTAATATAGAAATCCACGATTTATTAATCATCCAGTTTCCGTACAACGACAGCATCATATTTTTATTCCGCACTTTTGTATAGTCATCTCTGGCTACATCCGGATCTGATTTTGTGCTGTTAGCAGTAAAACTCCCGGTTAATCTGGCATTCAACCGAAACGGTTTACGATCATGATTAAATGTATTTGAATAGGTTAGCCCAATATTCGTTCTGTCAAAAGTCACAACAGGAGAACGAAGATCTTTTGCAGCACGGGCATAATCAAAATCAATATTCATATAGCCCGCATGCTTGGAAAGACTAAACCCCTTATTTGCTGATACGGCCTTTGTATTCGGATCTGCTTTAAATCGCACCTCATAAGGAGTTCTACCGGCTTTGGTTGTCACCAGAACGGCTCCCGATGTCATATCTCCATACTCTGCCGATACAACACCTTTTAATACTTGGATCGATTCTATATTATCGGTAGAGAAACTCCTGAAATCCAATGTAGGAATACCAACTCCGCCCGATTTTGCAGCATCACTCATACTTGCATCCGTTGATATCTGCGCCCCGTTTACAAGAAATCCGACACCTCTCGCATTATTATTACTGGCATCATCTCCGGCGCTTCTGATTTGTATTCTATTTACATCGGTAAGTTTCGGATTCTGGATGATTCCCCCCGGCAATAACTGCATTACATCCGCAATACTGGAGGCCTGTATATGTTCTATTGCCTTTTTCCCAATTTTATTGGACGAATTTATTGTTCCTCCGCTCTTTGCAGTAACAACAACCTCTTCCAAAGTAAGATTATCTTCCAGCATCTGTACAGTAAAAGCCTTAATGTCCTTTGAAACGGATATTGGACATTCATAGGTTACATATCCTAACGCAGTGGCCTGAAATGTATAATTACCGCTGAACACTCCGGATATTTTAAAACGGCCGTTCTCGTCCGTAAATCCCCATTGGCTAATCTCTTTTATCAATACCTGAGCAAACGGTATGGGATCGGTTGAGTTTTTAAGTACGACCTTCCCCTCTACTGTAAAGGTCTTACTGCCTTGCGCAAAAGAACCCGGTATGATCCAACAGAACAATAGGATGAATAGAAATAGTTTTTTCATTGCTTATTTTTTATTAAAAATTAGGTTTTAACCGCCCGTGCAAAATTAAAGGAACAACCATCATCGTGCAATAGCAGAAAACAGGTACTTTGTTTTTCGCTACAAAAATAGGCCGTAGACCCTTTCCATTCCATACCATTTTATATCATTGTGCTTTTTTTTCCATTACTCATCATTAAAAATATTAATTTTGTTGCAAAATATATCACGATGGAAGAGCAAGCAAAAGCAATTGAGCAATTGCGCATAGACTTAAAAGAAAAAATTGAAAGATCGCTTGACACTCCGGCCGATTTTGAATACTTATCCTCGGAGATACAAGATATGTTGCATGAGTATATAAGCCCTACAACACTTAAACGGTTCTTTAATTATATCCCCAGCGAAGTTGTTCCCAGAGTTTCCACCCTTACCGTTCTCGCCCGTTTTATAGGGGCGGCCGGATGGAAAGATTACTGCTGCGATCTTAACTCGGATAAAGACTGCCAATCGGCCTTTATCTCCAGAAAATGTGTAAAATCATTCGATCTTCTCCCCGGCAACCAGGTAGAAATTGCATGGAGTCCCAACAGACGGTGCATTTTTGAATATCTCGGAAACAATCAATATATTATCAGGAGTTCATTTAACGCAAAGATAAAAGAGGGAGATACATTCACCACCAATCAGTTTTTATTAGAACATCCGCTATATCTGAATTATCTGAAAAGGGCAGAAGCACCCAATGAAATTACCAGCTATGTTGCCGGATATAAAACCGGACTTATCTATTTATCTGTGATTGATTAATCATATTATGGATGTTTTCGATATCAACTCCAACTCGGGAATAATGATAGACAACAACTCAAATGTCTCGTCCATATTCACGGAACTAACCCTCATCTACAGCTCCTTAGCGGGACATTCTCAAATTTATAAAGGGAAGCGGTTTGGCAAATGGCATGCCTTAAAAACGCTCAAAAAAGAATACGCAAATTTAAGCCAATACCGGAATCTTTTTACAAAGGAATTTGAGATTTCCTATCTTCTTACGCATCCCGATATTGTACAGGTTATCGGATACGAAGAGGTTGAGCTGGGTAAGAACGACAGCCGGTGGTGCATTATTATGGAGTATATAGATGGAATCACGCTACAGGATTTTTTGGAAAGCAACGCCGTAACGGCAGAGGAAATCTTGCCCCTTATAGAAGAGATCTGCAATGCCGTAAATTATATCCATAAAAAAGGTATTATTCACCGAGACATAAAAACAACCAATATTCTGGTAACCCATAACGGAAATCATGCAAAATTAATTGATCTCGGTTTGGGTGACACCAACGACTACGCCATATTAAAAGAGCCGGCCGGCAGTTTCCCATATGCCTCACCCGAACAAAAGGGACAGATTATTACAATAGACAACCGGGCAGATATTTATGCATTGGGAATTGTCTTACAATATATTAGCTCAAAAACAGAGACCCGCCTTCCCCATATAAATGAGATTATAAAAAAATGTACGGCAGAAAACAGAGACAAACGGTTTTCGTCGGCAAAAGAAATTTACCTTAAATTAAGCAACACCCAAGATTACAGAACACTTGCCATTATAGCCAGTATTTTTATAACTGCCGTACTGAGTTCATTTCTGGCTTATAATACAGGCCGGCACATTCAGCCCCGGGGAGCAAATAATCATACGGAGGCAGAAATCAGAAGCATAGACCAGCAATCGATGGAGGTCTCCTCCCCTATTATTATTTATGACAGCATTTCCAATCTTGTAATAGAACATGCCACACAAAAGTGCATACATATGATTAGCAGCATCGATACTGTGAAAATAGAGAAAAGGAAGATTGTCCGCTTTTATGATGCATACAAAGATATTATAAGGAATAAAGAAAAATATCCCGTTACCATTATGGATCAATGTTTACCAAAAAATTGTCCTGAATACAATTTATACAAAACCAGTCTTATAAAGCTGGCAGAAGACATCTATAATAACTTTTATACAAAAAAAGCCGATTCTCTGCGGCTTGTTGCAAAAAATAAATACGGCAAAAAGCACAGACTTCTTCCTAAAAATAATTAACTTTAGGAAATTTTTTACGTATGTCACAGAATACACCTGAATCACAAAAAACAATCTCACGCCGCAAAGCCCTTAAATACCTAGGATTAGGTGTATTAGGCGCAGCAGGCGCCTTTGGAATTGTAAAAAGCGGACTTTTTACAAATATAAAAAAAGAGGCTGAAAACGGAACTCTTACAATGGCAACCCGCCACGATAAAGGGGCAAATACCACAATTTCCCTGCTAGGATTCGGTTGCATGCGGTTCCCTACCTACGAGGTAGAAAATGCCGATGGTAAAAAAGAAAAACTGATAGACATGGAAAAATCTGCAAAACTGGTAGATTACGCCTATGCTCACCAAGTTAATTATTACGATACGGCCTATAATTATCACAAGAAAAAATCGGGCGAAGCAATTGGTGCTTTGCTAAAAAAATATCCTCGCGAGAGTTTCTATCTTGCCAATAAAATGCCTACATGGCTGGTAACCGATCTTGCAAAAGCAAAAGAATTTTTTCAGGAGCAACTGGATAAATGCCAGGTGGAATACTTTGACTATTACCTGCTTCACTCCCTTGGAGATAGGGAATCCTACGATAAGGTTTATGAAGAATACGGCGTTTACAACTACCTGCTGGAAGAAAAAGCAAAAGGGAGGATTAAAAGACTCGGATTCTCATTCCACGGAGACAACGCCCTATATGATTATCTGCTGGCAAAACATGACTGGGACTTTGTACAATTGCAAATTAATTATATAGATTGGGAAGAGCAGGATGCAAAATATTTGTATGGAGAGCTGGAAAAGCGAAACATTCCGTGCATTATTATGGAACCACTCAAAGGGGGAATGCTTGCCGGACTGAATTCTGATGCAGATGCCATTTTAAAGGAAGCCTCTCCCGACAATACCATTGCCTCATGGGCTTTCCGTTATGCGGGATCACTTCCGGGGGTAATTACCGTATTAAGCGGCATGACCGAGATGGAGCATCTGGCAGATAACGTAAAAACCTACTCCAACTTTAAACCGCTCACAGAAACAGAGCGTGCAGCTCTTGCCAAAGCAGTGGAGGTTTTCCAAAAATTCAAACAGATTGGCTGTACCGCCTGCAAATATTGCATGCCATGTAAATACGGCGTTGATATTCCGGCCGTTTTTGCCGCCTATAACAAATGTGTAAAAGAGAGCAATATTCCCGATATGGCCGGAGAGAGAGATGCCGCATTCAACAAAAAGAAACGGGCATTCATTGCAACCTATAACAATATGGTTCCCGATGGTTCAAGAGCCGAGCGTTGCATTAGCTGCGGCAAATGCGCCCCAATCTGCCCTCAAAAACTAGACATCCCGGGCGAAATGGCACGCATTAAAAAGATGGTTGCAGAGTTAGAAAAATAGGAACTCCGGTAAAAGATGCACATTGCACAACAAAAAAAAGGACTACGAAAAAAATCGTAGTCTTTTTTTTTATAATTTGGGATGACCTTTATTTTACAACTCCTCTCGTTCCCAACTTGTAATTTCCGTTTATCACAATGATATTATAAGCAGATAAATCGGCCGTAGACACTTTGCCCACATCCAGCATAGTAGCCGCAATCGAGAATTTCTGATCCAATAAATACCAAAGTTCGCCCGTTTCCGATGCCGCAGCCCCACTTCCGCACAGAATCGCAATTTTAGGGAGAGTAATCTGCTTAAAGCTCTTGCTACCAAGATCTATTTTCTCTCCGGTTCCCGAATTAAGCGGACAAATTGGCACATTTACCTCTTTTACACTCTCGGTAATAATTTTATACACAGCTTCTTTAGACATCTCTTCCACCTTATTGTAAACAACTACCGTCCCCACCGCAAATTTTTTAACTGTCCCGTTCTCATTCAGTTCAAACGGCACGGTAGCCACTCTCGGCTGAATTCCCGCAGCCAGCAGGCGGTACAATAACTTATACGAATAATAATCGGTGAGAGGGAAACAATAGCCGTATTCCCCCATTGCCGGAGGGCTTTTTTGTACCATACGATTCCCCGATAACTCGCTCCCCGGCGTTACAACACCCTCCTATCAACGAATTTACTGCTGTACGGTAAGCCAGTCGCGGTTTAAATCAAACCAATAATGGTTGGAACGGCTGGATGGGTAATACGGCTCTTTAAATTCCTGTGAATGATAATCCGAAACCGGAGTAAAACTCCGTGCTGACGGTAACCATCAGCACCAGATTCATAAAAATAGTTTTTAACTGCATATGATTAAATAATTGTAGGGTTTGACGAGTTTCGCTTATACTCCACCACTTTTTTAGCAGTAGAATAAACTTTCACCCAATCACTCTCCTCTTTTCCCTGCCAAAGAGCTTGAATAAGATTATACTCGGTAATGCACATGTTAAATTGTAAAATTATACATGCTCAAAGATATAGGAATCTTTTCTTTTTCTAAAGAAAAATCTTACATTTGCAAAGAACATCTGCACCCATATTCCATGAATCATAAAATATACAACAGACGCATTATTCTTCTGCTACTGCTTTTTACGGTAGTGCTCCTTACAGCAACCATGGTGATGAAAAGCGCCAATACCCTTGTGACGACAGGCCCTGCCGACGAAACCTATCCGGAGACTACCATTCTCCCTCTGAATCAAAGGCTGGATAACAGTATGAGTTCATTTGACCAGACACAGAGGTTCGACAACGATATTATCCGTTTTATGAGAGAATGGGGCATTAAAGGGGGATCATTTGCTATTATGCATCATGATAGCCTCTTGTATGCAAAAGGGTACGGATATGCAAATATCAAAGATAGTATTCCGTGCAATGTAAACCATCTCTTTAGGATAGCATCCGTATCCAAACTGATTACCGCCGTAGCAATTATGAAGCTCAGCGAAAAAGGGTTCCTCTCTATTAACAATACCGTCTTTGGGAAGAACGGGATATTAAATGATTCCATTTTTATGGCTATCACCGATAAAAAAATCGCAACGATTACCGTAGAACATTTGCTCCGGCATACCGGAGGATTCTCACAGCCGCTGGGTGATCCTGCATTTAATATGGATGCCGTTGCCCGCGTGCTCAAAAAACCGCTCCCCCTTACCATTGATGATATGGTTATTTATGCATCCCGTAACAGGCTTCGCTCCGCCCCCGGCGGCACTTATCGCTACTCCAATCTCGGATACATTGTACTCACCAAAGTTGTAGAAAAATTAGCCGGAATGGATTACGAGACATATGTAAGAGACTCCATCCTTGCGCCAATCGGATGTTACGATATGTTTCTGGGTAGAAGTTTCAGCAACAACCACAGAGAGAACGAAGTTGCCTATTACGAGGTACAGGAGGCCGAACCGGTTGCCGCATTTGACGGCAGCGGAAAAATGACCATGAAAAGTGACGGTGGAAATGACATCACCTGTCTGAGCGGTGCCGGAGGATGGATAGCCTCTCCCGTAGAACTGCTCCGCCTTGTTGCCTCAATTAATAACGAACCGGAAAAATCCGATATTCTACAACAGGAAACCATAACACAGATGACTGAGTTTTCTAAAAAAGTCAAACCGATAGGTTGGGCAAATGTCACCCAAAGTGAATGGTTCCGAAGCGGCTCCATGGCCGGTACCAGTGCCCTCATTAAACGGCAGAAAGATGGCTACACCTGGGTTTTTATCTCCAACAGCTCTTCCTGGAACGGCCCTTATTTATCAAAATGCATGAGTACCTCTATTTCACGGGCTATTTTGCGGGTGAAAGAGTGGCCCAAGCGGGATCTCTTTTCTGTTTGCCCATAAATAAAGTATGCTCCGGTATTGCTCAATTGCGGGCGTTGCAGTTCAACGATTTATCGCCAAATTACGATTTTCTTTTGCTAAGAGAGCTAAGGCATATAGCGTATGGGGAGATCTTGCAAGGTAGCGGGGAACGATTTGGTCACATCAATACGGGCCAGGGGCATCAGGGGGCTGTATTGCAGAACATGCTCTATTCTTTCCCGCTGGTTTTTCGTGAATTTATTCAAATAACCGTATCCGTAATCCATAATATTATCGGAGATGAAAATGTTGCCTTCACAATCTCGTCTTGTTAACAACTGCTCCATCCCCCCCCAAGAGACCCATGAAAACCTCTCTTTTTCATACTCCGTCCTTATATAATACGGAGTGTCTTTGCAATAATCGGGATCCTTATCTTTTATATACGTATCGTCTTCTCCCCAGAATACATGATACAGGCCAAGATAATGCCCCAGTTCATGAGCCAGCGTATTCTCAAGGGTATTATTATCGTATAAATTATGATTGGTACTGTTGATATAATCATTGTTAAGCGATATGCAATACGGGTATTTTAAGTTGGCATAATGAGGTGTATAGGAGAGAGTAGTAAGGCCCTCCAGAGGATGGGATGATGTGGCATAAGGAAGATGTGCCACCCCTATAACGTTGCTATTGGAGAATGTATATAGCAAAACATTAATATACCTATCTACATCCCATATTAAAGCTACGTTGACTGCATTATTTTCGCTCATAAATTTTTTAGAATCCCGAACAGGGCTTTCAGTTTGTATTCTGTTGATTCCCGGCTCAATTAATTTGCGTCCGCCGGGATCTTCATAGGCAGGAATCAACTGCACGGGAATTCCCATGTCTTTATAGTATTTATTGCACCCCTCCAGAATTTGATAAATACGGCCCGAATAAGCATTTTGCTTTGAGTTGGCCGCATTGCCGTATAAAATTTGAAAAACAACCGGAAGTTTATAAATTCCGTCTTCCTGCAACGATCCGTTAATAGTAACTCCGCTCTGAGATTTTTCAAAAGAAACGCCATCGGGTTTTTCACATCCGATTAAGATAACAAGTACCCCCATAAGAAAAAGAATACGCCACTTCATAAACACAAATATAACATCTTTAATGAACTTGATAAATTTATTTTTGTATATTTGGCAAAATTTTATTTAAATACAATTTATGAGAAGAGCAAAATCAATCACTCTTGCAGTCGTATTCTGTAGTTTACTTGCATCATGCATACAGAGTGAAGCGCCCAATTCCGAGGCAGATATTGTAGCATGTATCGTTCCACAGGAGATCTTAAAGGCCGATCCCATGATAGAGAACGAATCGATCCTGATTATGGTAAACAAAGGGACAGATATTACCTCCGTTGCACCTGAATTTAAACTCACCCCCGGAGCAACCATAGAACCGTCAAGCGGAACTACCCGTAATTTTACAACACCACAGGAATACATCGTTACATCGGAGGATAAAAAATGGAGCAAAGTTTACAAAATATCCTTCACCGATGATGATATCAAGACCATCTACCATTTTGAAGATACCTTAAAGCGGAATAAATACTATATTTTTGTAGAAAAAGAGAATAATAAAGTAATTATGGAGTGGGCCAGCGGAAACGGAGGTTTTGCCATTACCGGAGCTACCGATAATGATAAAGGATATCCTACGCTACAATCAGACAACGGTTACAAAGGGAAATGTCTTGAACTGATTACCAGAAGTACAGGGTCTTTTGGTGCAAGTGTGGGCATGCCTATGGCAGCCGGAAATCTGTTTATGGGTAAATTTGACGCTTTAAGTGCTCTTGCAAACCCTCTTAAAGCAACCAAGCTAGGCCTTCCGTTTACAAAGATACCAACGTATATTACAGGATATTATAAATACAAAGCAGGAGAAGAATATACAGAAAAAGGCAAAGTTGTACCTGGGAAACAAGACACTTTTGATATTTTTGCCATATTCTACGAAACAGATGAGACCACTAAAATTTTAGATGGCACAAATAAGTTTACCCACGAGAACGTATACTCCATTGCCCGTATCTCCAATAGAGCAGAGACAGCAAACTGGACAAAATTCACCTTACCATTTATCACAAGAACCGGTAAATCCATTAATACAGAGAAACTGCTAAGCGGAAAATATAATATTGCCCTTGTTTTCTCTTCTAGTATAGATGGCGATAAATTTTACGGAGCCGTAGGAAGTACCTTATTCATAGACGAGGTAGAATTGCTTTATAATACAATCGATTAAATAATCTGAACATACTTGTAATGAAAAAGAATCAACTATTTACATATATTATCTGCACAATATCGGTATTGTGTCTTCCACTTATGATGCACGCCCAGCAAGAGAGAAATGAAAGTATCTTACGCTCTTATCTAAGGGGATTGGAATACGAGGTAAAAGCCGGATTTAACATAGGCGGTACCGCACCGCTGCCATTACCTGCGGAAATCCGTTCCATAGATAGTTACAGCCCTAATATTGCCGTCGCCATATCGGGAGAAGTAACAAAATGGATGGGAGAAAAAAAGACATGGGGCCTTGCCATTGCCCTACGTCTGGAAAACAAATCAATGAGCACCAAAGCCACTACCAAAAATTACGGCATGGAAATTATAGGAGAGAAAGGAGAGATTGTAAGCGGTATGTGGACCGGCGGTGTTAAAACAAAAGTGCGCAACTCCTACCTCTCGCTGCCTATTATGGCAACATGTAAACTAAGCAACAGATGGAATATAAAAGCCGGCCCCTATGTATCATATCTCATAGACGGAGAATTCAGCGGACATGTTTACGATGGTTATTTAAGAGAGCATGACCCTATAGGAGAAAAAGTTGAATTCAGCGCAGACAAAGTGGCGCCGTACGATTTCTCGCCCAACTTAAGAAAATTTCAGTGGGGAGCACAACTTGGCGCAGAATGGAGAGCATTCAAACATTTAAATGTTTACGGAGACCTCACTTGGGGCTTAAACGGCATTTTTAAGAAAGAGTTCAAAACAGTTACATTTGCCATGTACCCCATCTACCTGAATCTCGGATTCGGATATATGTTCTAACGTAACAATTATTTATAAACTAATTCATAATTAAAATGAGAAAATTACTGTTGGTTTTATCACTTCTGTTTCCGCTTTGCTCGGTAGCACAGAAAAACGACAACATTGATATAAACAAATATCTATCGGGAGCCGTACCTGAAAAAGACGGCAAGGTTGTTTTCACAAAAGAAATTAATGCTCCGGGATTATCTTCAGAGCAGGTTTATACAATCGGCCGGACATGGCTGGATACAACTCTGCGAGAAAATAAAAACAGAAGCGCCATTATAACTACAGATGCAGCAGATGGCTCCCTTATGGGAATAAACGAGCATTACCTGGTATTTAAATCAAGTGCTTTTTCATTAGACAGAACTACAGTCAGCTATGTAATTTCCATTAAAGCACTGGCCAACAAATGCATTTTACAGGTTAGCAGCATAAAATACCTATACAACGGCAGCCAGAAAACTACTCCCGACAGATATTCTGCTGAAGAGTGGATCACCGACAGTAATGCACTTAATAAGGCAAAAACAAAAATGTATCCCGGAATGGCAAAATTCCGTATTAAAACCATTGATAAAGTAGACGAGCTGGCAGCAAGTCTTAAAAAAGAACTTGAAGCAGGTATCGTAAAAAATGCACAACCATCGGGAATCACAACAGCCGGCACCGCAACCAACCATACCACAGCGACTGCGACTGCGACTGCGGCTCGGGCCACCATTACCACAACAGAAACCGTTCCCCCTGCAGTAGCAGCAACCGTTCCCCCTGTGGCCTACACAACAACCGCCAACACTACTCTATCAAACAATAATACGGCTATGGAAGGGTATAAAAACATATCTCCCGATAAAATACCGGGTAACATCATCAAAATGCTCTCGGAAGATTGGATGCTCATTACTGCGGGCAACAACACCAAATTCAACACCATGACAGCCAGCTGGGGCGGCCTTGGAGTGCTGTATAACAAACCGGTAGCCATCTGTTTTATCAACCCTGCAAGATACACCTACCAACTCATGGAAACAGGCGACACTTACACCCTCACATTCTACACAGAGGCCTATAGAGATGCCCTCAACTATTGCGGTAAGGTATCGGGAAGAGACACAGACAAAATCAAAGGCTCCGGCCTCACCCCCATCACCACCCCCGATGGCAGCAAAGCCTTCTCCCAAGCATGGATGATTATAGAGTGCCGCAAACTGGTATCGCAATCAATCAGCCCCGACTCCATTAACAACGCCGCTGAAAAAGAGAAGCGCAGCACCCAGCCAATGCACAAAATGTACATAGGTGAAATTCTTAACGTATGGGTTAAATAACACCCATACCGCAAGTATTTTTGAAAATCCGGGATTAAGTGTTACTTTTGCACCCTCAATCCCGTTTTGGAGAGATGCAGGAGTGGTTGAACTGGCACGCCTGGAAAGCGTGTAAACCTCTAAAGGGTTTCAAGGGTTCGAATCCCTTTCTCTCCGCAAGTAACTTTGAAAATCAATAAGTTACATGAATTACACCCGATTTTACACCCTAAAAGGTAAAGTCGGGTGTTTTGTTTGAAATCAATTTTATAAATTAAGTTTTGATAATAACGATGTGAAATTGCCATAAATCTCTTGTTCTGTAAGATTTAGATAAAACAGCGCCTTTTTTATATCTGCCTTTGAAACTCTCTTTTTTCATCATAAAGCTGCTTCAATATAATTTTTTCTTTATCATAATACTCCTTGGCAGACTCCCGTTGTTTCCATAATTTATCTTCTTCCCATTGGGAATGTTCCCTAAATCCCATTGAATCCAATTCTCCATCTATCTCTTTAACTTCTTTCGAATGTTCTTGAACATTTTTCAGTTGATAATTTATAGTTGGGTCATACCGCTTTACTTCTGAAGTACAAATACGCATGGTATCTATACTATCTAAAAGGTCTTTAGCAGATTCATATAATCGGATATTATTCTGAACTTCCGTTTTCATTCCAGATAATAATAATGTGCAGGTGGATTTATCTTTTTCAAGTATAACGTCTATAATCATTTCTTCAAACTCTTTTGCATCTGAGAATTTTTCATAAAACAAGGTGATTATTACTTGTTGATTATAGCTAACCGTACCGCTGTTTACAATGTTAGCAAGTAGGGTGTTTAACTCTCGATACTGTGGTAGAAAAACTTTTATATGGCTCATAGTTCAGTATAGTTCAGTTATAGTTCAGTCTTTAAAATCCAATATCCATCCTTTTTAGAACCAGTTCTTTCCAATATTCCTAAAAGTCGCAATTCCTTAATTGATATGGTGAGGGTTGCTCTTGCAATAGATAATCGTTGACATAGTTCATCGTAAGTTATTTTATTATTTCCTTTAATAGCTTCTATGATGGCTTTTTCTCTATCTGTTAACGTCTTTTTATTTGCTGCCTTATCTTCAATATGGCTTGCTCGATTGAAAGTTATTGTAAAGAAGCCTTGTGTCTCAAATGTCGGTTCAGGTAATCCAACTTTAATCATTGCTTCACGCATACGAGGAATACCTGATGCCACACGTTCCACCAAGTGCATACGTGTAAAAAGACCAAAGACAAGAGGGTTTCTCGAAGCACTTTTCCGTCCAAAATTTTCTGCTACCTCCGAAAGTAGTCCGCCCGGATTGGAGATTTCCACCCGGTCATCATAAACCTCAACCATAGTATTTGCCCCCTGCTCATAATAGTCACGATGAGCCAGAGCATTGATTATCGCCTCTTTGAATACCTCCAATGGTATTTCCCAAATATCCTTACGAGGTCCCATACCCTCGATAATATAAGCGACTTTCAGTTTATCCTTTATCCACGCCTCCGCCTGTAAGTATTGATTATACAGAGTTCCGCCATACGTTTTATCATCAATAATATGCACTCTCGAAGTTCCCTTAAAAAGTACACAACGAATAATTGCCTGCGGGAAACGGTTCTCAGGGTGTTTGGCGAAAAACATCACACCACCGTTTTTTATCTCATTGCTTTTTTCAAAGACTTGGAGATTTTCTAATATTTGGTGAGTGGGTACATTTTTGCTGATACCTGCTTCAGTGCAAAATATATTGAAATTATCCTCATCAAATTCCTTGTCGAAATTAAAACCATCACAGGGTATTGCATCAAAGAATATTTTATTGGCACGTTAAAAGAAACTACGCATTTCCTCGGCTGTGGTCAGTTTTTGTGAGTTAGCACTTTCTCTCACGTAGATGGAGCCTGAAAGTACATAGGGGCGGTCTTTCCCCGATGGTACATCAAGTACCCAAACCGCTTTACCATTCACCTCTACCTAATATATATCCACTTTAAGCATTGGTGAAATATCTCGAATGGTGTCCTGTATTGCCGAACGTTTGGGATTGTCAATCTCTGTACCGACTATCCGCCCGTTATCATCAATTCCGATTAGCACATAACCACCTTCACTATTGGCAAAGGCACACACTTCTTGGGAAAGCTCTCGCACTTTTGACGGAACTCTCAATTTGAAATCCACATTATATCCCTCGCCACTTGTAGCTAAGGCTTTTATATCTTCTGCTGATAACATATTTTCTACATTTATAATTTGTGTCATCAGTAATGACACAATTGAACATAAAGATAGTCAGTTTCTTCTAATTACTTTTAAAATTCAAGTATCATCCTGCTGTTTAAGTCGATATTGTTTCAGCTGTAACTAAAATAATTACTTTAAAAAGGATTTCTTTTAGTTACGCTTCGAAATTGGCTCACCACTGCCGAGAGTTTTATAGCTGGTTGAACTTACTCATCGCATTTGCTTTAATATCATCAGCTACATCAATATAGGGTTTCATCGCCTTGTAGTCGCTGTGCCCCGTCCATTTCATGACCACCTGTGCAGGAATACCCAAGGATAAGGCATTACAAATAAAGGTTCTTCTTCCGGCGTGTGCCAAGTAGGGCGTATTTGGGCGTAGTGACATCAATTCGTTCGTTGCCTTTGTAGTAGGTTTCACGGATGGGTTCGTTAATTTCCGCCAATTCCGCCAGCTCTGTGAAGTTCCTGCAATCTCTTTATTCTTTATCCATTCTCTAATTGTCATACTCATTGTGCAAATTATGTAGCGTAAGTAATCAATTTATGATTACTTACGCAATGTTTTCTGCTTATTCTTCGCTAAATGCACTAATATAAAGTTGATGGCTCATTAAATTTAGTCATCTCATAATTGACCAGCTCTACGCCATTAAGATTAACAGATTGCTGCCTTACTACACGAAATCCCATTTTTTCGAAGAATGGTTTTGCAGTGATACTCGTAGCTATTCAGCGAATGTAATGTATACAAAGGATTGCTTGCAATTAAAGAATAGCAAGTAATGCTTCCAATGCAGGTTGTTTGTGTTTAGTAGCAGCTTCTATGATGGAATGTAATGAGAAAAAAGCATCCGCACCATCATCCGATCTGAATGTTCCGCTAATCTTATTCTTTACTTTGAGTTTTCTGAATCTGTGTTCTGATGAATTATTCGTGTTTCTATTAGAGGAGAGGTTGTCTGAATTTATAAAAATTTATAAATTCAGACAGCCTCTTCGGTCTTTTATAAGCGTGATATTTCCTCTACAGATAGCTTCGTACAATTAGAAATAATTGAGATCTCAATATTCTGTTGTTTTAATGATTTTGCTATCTCTATTTGTTCGTTTCGTTTCCCTTGTTCTAGGCCTTGTTGCAATCCTTGTTCTAATCCTTGTTCTAGGCCTTGTTCTAGGCCTTGTTGCAATCCTTGTTCTAATCCTTGTTGCAGTCCTTGTTCTCGTCCTTCGTTTAATCCATCATTGCGTCCATCTTGTTTGGCTGTC
>JAVWIB010000027.1:0-26932 GCA_036639755.1 Bacteroidales bacterium | reverse complement strand
CATAAAAAAAGCGTGCGAAGAGGCTGTTCTGCATGCTTATCCGGGGGTAAAGGTGAGTATCATGGAGATGGTGCGAGAGAGTGCAGCCCAGCCTAAGAAAAAGAATATTCTGGAGTTGGGACAGGAGCAATTGGAGAACGTTGGGAAGATTATTGCGGTTGCATCTGGCAAGGGAGGAGTTGGTAAATCTACCGTATCTGTGAATCTGGCAATTGCCCTAGCTAAGATGGGGTACAAAGTTGGGTTGGCAGATGCCGATGTTTACGGGCCGTCTATTCCAAAGATGACCGGAACAGAGGGAGAGATTCCTGCCGTAGAATATGTTTATGAAGATGGTTATTCGGATAACGGGCAGGCGGCGGCTCAGGCAGGGAGCGATCCCAAAACCGGAGCACCGCATATAGGAGAACATGGTAAAACAGTTTCCGAACTAATTATTCCGCTGGAAAAACATGGAGTTAAGTGGATGTCCATAGGATATTTTGCAGCACCGGAACAGGCCCTTATCTGGAGAGGCCCTATGGCCTGCAACGCCCTTAAGCAGATGATTTTACAGGTAAAATGGGGAGAACTCGATTTTTTGATGCTGGATTTGCCTCCGGGAACAGGGGATATTCATATTAGTCTGGTACATGACATTCCATTATCGGGAGCCATTATTGTTACTACTCCGCAGGCAGTAGCTCTTGCAGATGTGGAGAAGGGGATTAACATGTTCCGCAACAAAGATATAAATAAACCTATTTACGGATTGGTTGAGAATATGGCTTGGTTTACTCCGGCCGAGTTGCCAAATAATAAATATTATATTTTTGGGAAAGATGGCGGAAAGGAGATGGCTAAAAAATACAATGTACCCCTGCTGGGACAGATTCCGCTGGTGCAGAGTATCAGGGAAAGCGGAGATGAAGGGATTCCGGCCGCACTTGGAGACGGACCTTTGTTTGAGGCATTTGAGCGGGTGGTCAAAAAAATATTTTAGATTATCATTGATTGCGAAATTAGGCCTATTTTCAGATACGGCAAATAATGCACTGGTTATGTTTGAATTTGCAGTGGTTCTTGAATATATGGACTGCCACTAAAAAGAGGATGACTAAAAAGTAATATTTTTAGTCACCCTTTCTTTCTGCTAATTTTAGAAGTTCCGAAAAACTATACCGATGGAAGTCTCCGCTCCATATATTCTCTCTTTATTTTCTTATAATAATCATGCTTTTCTTGCGGTATCTGTTTGATTGACAGATATATTTCCTCAATTCTAGCTTGGTTATTAAGACTTAAATTTCTATAAGCCATAAATCCGTACATTTTAATAACCCCGGATATATCTCCGCACAAATAAAGATCAGCTATTTTTGCTATCATGTACTTTGCATTTTCGGTTCCTGATGCTAAAATTTTTGTATATTCTATCGCTTTTAAAACATCTTCTTTATCTGGCATATATTCTTTTTGGCTATGCAGAAAATAGTCGCAGATTGTACTATTATAAGATTTTAACAACGTTATATTTACAATTTCTGCACCTACTTTATCTGATAAATATGCTTTATTCCGCTCAATATATCGTTGGAAAGGAATAACATTACACCCTCTTACAGAAGCTCCATATCTTATATATTTCCACATATCTGCAGATAACATTTCAAATAAATCTAATGAGTCTATATACTGTGACATAAATTGCGAAGATTCTTTATTTTTAAATGATTTATCCAATATTTTCAAATAATTACCAGCAGCAGAAATACTCTTCTCTTTCATAAAAACAGATTTTAAGTATATAGAAGAGTTCGTAATATCTGAAGCCTGCTTTACTTGTTTGATAAATTCATCAGACTCCTTCCATCCTAAAACACGTCCCACTTCATTTCCCTCACTATCAAGAATCAGAAACGTAGGAAAAGCCACGACCCCATATTTTTTTACGATATCCGGGCCCAAGCCTTTCTCCATATCCATTTTTATGTTAATAAATCTGTTATTAAAAAATTTGCCAACCGTCTCTTGAGTAAATACTTCTTCGGACATCTTCTTACATGGAGCACACCACGAGGTATAACAATCCAAAAATATAAGATTTATACTATCCCGGCTACATGATGCCTGAATCATTGCTTGTTGCAAAGTAATATTCTCAAAATGTATCCCTTTTGTAACAGATTGTGCTATAGCAAAACAAGAATACAAGATACACATAAGGAACAACATAGTTTTTTTCATACGCTTATAATTTTTTGTGTATAATAGCTGTTATTATCTATTTTATAATTATCATCTTTAGTGATCTTATAAAGAAAACCAGTACTCAACTTCATCACTCTTCTATTAATTATTTTCCCAACCCATAAGAGTAAGTTGTGGCGTTGTTATAGGTAAAGCATAAAAAGGATCATTTGGTTTGAGCTCTGTAATTATTATTGGACTCGATTTATCCGATATATTGGTAAGCCTCTTTTTAGTTATTGTGATATTAGCATTTTCCCTACCATTTAATCTCTTAATATCATACCATCTAAATATAGCAGTTAACTCGCGTCTTCTTTCATCTAGAACATCCTGCACACTTCCCCCTATATCGTTAGCAGACTCTATTGTAGTAAACCTCGTTTGCCTCAATTCTCTTAATGTCGCTTGCGCCTGTAACGTTTTGCCTTCCCTAGCTAAACACTCTGCCTTAATTAGCATCATTTCTGCAGTAGTTGGCCCTACAATGTATAATTTACCGGAATAGCTGTTTTTAATAATAAATCTATGATAAGAATGATATTCCCATGGATTTAGATTAATTTGATCTTCATACTTAAAGCCGTCTTTTGATAGTGAACCTACTTTTGCAATATTATAATTATTATTATAGAACCTTTTCCAACGTTCATCATCTTTTTTATTAAATATATCATATAGATCTTTGGATATTGGAACAACACGATCGCTGAAATACATATCCGTAACGTGAGGTAAATACAACTCTTCGTATTCTGATACAGCCTTTGATCCTTCACTTAAAAGATCGGTCATTTCATAATAATGTAATTTTTTACCTGTTGGGGCTCCTGTTTTATCGAGAATATTAATATCTAACGGATTGTATATTTTATACAATGGGTCATTTTTGAAATCTACTAGTTTACTATGTCCATTTAATGCCTTTTGGGAAGCATCCAGAGCATCGGAATAGTTTCCCCGATAGAGCTCAAAGCGAGCCTTGAATGCGTATAAAGTTGGAAGAGTTATTCTAAAATTCCTTTTCTGTTCAAATTGAGTTTTACCCGCAAGAGTAAGAGCCTTTTCAGCATCATCAATATCTTTAGCTATTCTATTTAGTGTGTATTTTACAGTCTCACGTGTAGGAGTACTATTAGGGCTTGTATTATCACGATAACCTATCCCCGGAGCATTTTCATCATATTTAGCAAATGCAACCAATGCGCAAAAATGAAAATAAGCACGCGCAAATAATGCTTCTCCCCTTACCATTTCTTTTTTTTGAAGTGTTGTTTGCAATACTTTATCTACGTTCTCCAAAACCACATTAAAAGTAAACATATTTTTATATGCAGACTGCCAAGTACATCCCTCTACATTTTCAGTATCAAAAGTTGGCTTATTCCAGATAGACACGCCATAACTTACATCTCCTATTCCACCTTTTAAGTAGTAATATGGAGAGATTTCGCAATCGTCAGATGCAAAGACAAGTTCCGTCCAGACATAGGCTGTGCCACCTATTGTGATGTACATGTATGGATTCCCCATTAGATCTACTAATTGATCTATATGATAAATATCCGAGTTGCCGGTTTTATCAGGTTTTACATCCAAGAATGAGGAGCAACTGCTCGCAAAAAATCCAAAAAGTAGTATATATATAAATTTTTTCATCTCTAATAATATTAAAAATTAAGCTTTAATCCAAATGTCCATAAAGTAGCTGGTTTTATATTCCCCCATATAAAATCCGGATCAATTCCTTTCCCGTTTGCAGTCCAAATCATACCTAAATTTCTGGCCTGAGCATAAATATTGAAGCCTCTCACAAAACTTTTACCTTTCCCAAATAAACGAGATATATCATACCCTAGATAAACCTCATTTAATTTAATATATCCAGCATCTTCAAACATAGTTGCCGAAAAATTATGCATTGTTGCAATATAGGTATATGCATTACCCATATTAAATACCTCTTTATTATTCTCATTATATATTGGGAGGTGGTAATAACTTCCGCTATAATCATTATTCATAGCACCCTCAATACTTTTTGCAAAGCCTGCAGTTCTTTGATCATTTGTAGGAGCATCAGTTCTACCAAAAACATGTCCGAACTTACCTGTAATCATAAATGATAGAGTAAAATCATATATTCTGAAAGTATTAGTAAAACCTAAATTATAAGGAGCAATGGTGGTACCACGATATCTGTACCAATTATTGCTATCTCCGTTCTCCCCTTTGTTAGTATTCACTTTATCATATAGATGTGTGTCTGCCCTGCTCTTTACCTCATGTAACGTTCCATCTTTTGATTCCATCACTGGGTATCCGTCCGAAGAATAACCCACCAAATAATAAGCATAAACACTACCTAATGGCCTTTGTGGCACATATGGGCCGCCAAAGAAAGTTGGTACGACGTTATATTTCTCTACCTTATTGCTATTATAAGAGATGTTAAAATCTCCTCTCCATGAAATCCCATCTGCAATTTTTTGTTCTGAACCTAACAAAACTTCTATTCCTTTATTAGAAATTTCCGCATTATTAGAAATAGCACTTGCTTGTGATTGAAGTATATACGAAGTAGTAGCACTTGACAGAACATCGTATGAATATTTGTTATAGAAATCAAATGTCCCATATAATTTCCCTTGAAACATACTAAAATCAACAGCTATATCCAATGTCCTTGATTTTTCCCATGATAAAGTAGGATTTCCTCTAATATTAATTGTGTTATACGGTTCATTATTTGAATAAATAACACTAGGAGTACCAGTTCGTATGGTAGTGATAGTAGAAACTAAACTTTTTCCGGCAGCCACCCCCGCAATTCCGTACGACCCTCTTAGTTTTAAGATATCCAGCCAAGTAGCATCTTTTATAAATGATTCGTTTCTAAGATTCCAAGCTGCTCCTATAGACCAAAACGGAGAGAATTTATTCCTTAAATTATCAGATATAAAGTTAGAAGCATCTGTTCTCGCACTCATTGTAACCGTATACCGACGATCATATGTATAGGACAGATTCATGTAAACAGATAAAAATCTATCCTCTACTGTTTGAAGTTTACCAAGAGACGCATAAGGATAATTAACTGTTTGACCCAAAAGATTTTTGACCTTTGTGAAAAAATCCGGATTAATTTGTACAGAGTTGGTGTATTCATTATATCCATATCTTGTATAAGAGGGTGTTAATTCCCTTGTTGACGAAATAATCTCACCACCCAATAATACTACTAAATCGTGTTTTTCCTTAAACTTTTTATTATAATCAATTTGTCCCCGCAAATTATATGATGAGTATAAATCTCCGCTATCTGTGAAAATTCCCCCTTGAGGAAAGACGGTTTCATACTTTTTCGTTACATCGCTCCATTGTGAAAACATATTGTTATAGTTTCTTACAAAAAACGAATTTGGTTTATATTCCATCCTGTTTTTATATTGATTCCTTTCATATTGCCCTTTTACAGATATATTCAATCCTTCAATAATTTTATAATCCAAAGAAGCCTGAAATCTAGCATTAAAAAACTTCGTGGAATTAGATTTTTCAGATCTGTCTTGCAAAGGATTATAATAATATTCTGCGGGAAGTACGTCTCCAAATCTGCTTTTAAGAATAGGTTCGTACATAGTTACCTCATTTGTCATTGAAGCCGGAATATTGGAATAAGAACCATCTTGATTAAATAAAGAAAGATATGGCGTGGTAAAGTTTTTTAAATCATAGAAAGAGATTCCATCATTTTTATTGGAAGATATTTGCGCATTTACTCCTACTGAAAAATGGAGATCCTTAACTATTTCGTATGTATTTGCTAGATTCAAAACTATTTTCTCTTTGGAGTTGCCTTTGGATGTTCCGTTTTCATTGTCATATACAATAGAAAAGTTATAACGATTCCTCTTACTTCCGCCATTAATACTAACATTATATTGTTGATTTACAGAATTTTTAAATATATACTTATTATACTCATCTTCCCAAGTTCCATCTTGCAACATAAGTTGTGCAATTCCTGTGTCATATTGTTCTTTCGTGATATTTTTAGCCCTTTTATACTCATGTAGTAGTTCAGATGCCTTAGGTAAATATACAAACGGATTTGTTGATGTATAATATGGATCTCTAGCACTTTCGTTGTACGCTACCGCATACTTTTCTATATTTTCAAGATATTTTACAGTTTGAGCAGTTCCTGCCATATTAAACGCATAATCAAGATCTGGTTTAGACGATATAGATACAAAACCTCCAACACTAATATTTAGTTTATCGTCTTTTTTACCTTTCTTGGTTGTAATTACGATTACACCGTTGGCAGCTCTAGCTCCATAAATAGAAGTTGCCGCAGCATCTTTAAGAACAGTAATACTCTCAACATCATTTGGATTAATTGATGAAAACGGATCTCTTTCACTATTATATCCAGTTTCATTTAAGAACCCCTGAATAGCAAAACCATCTACTACTATGAGCGGATCCATATCTGCACGTCCCTGCATAGTTCCCTGCCCTCTAATGAGAAAACGTGACTGGCCGTCGGAGTTAGTTGTTATACTCATTCCTGGAGTAAGTCCATTCAATGCAGAAGAAATATTGACTACGGGTTTCATCTTAAGAGCTTCGGCAGAGACTTTTACAAAAGACCCAGTTGCCCTCTCTTTGGAGATAGTCTGATACCCTGTTACAACTACATCTTGCAAAGCAATAGCATCTGGTTTTAATGAAACATTTAAAATAGCCCCTTTCCCAACGGCAGACTCATACTCCGCCATACCAATTGAAGCAAAAGAAAGAACGTCTCCCTCTTTTGCTTCAATAGAATATTTGCCGGTTATCTCCGATGCAACAAATTTTCCGGTTGCTTTATTTTTAACAGTTACCCCCGGAAGAGGATCTCCAAGATCGTCCATAATCATACCGGAAATTACAACTGTTTCCTTATCTGCCGCCAATGTTGGGGCAACTCCTTTGGGAGCCAAAATAATTTGAGTTCCATCAATTTTGTACGAAATCTCTTTTTTAGAAAAAATTGCTTCAAGTACTTTTGAGATAGGAGCATGATTGGTGCTGTAAGATAAATCAATCTTTCCGGAAACCTCCTTCAAAGCATTTGAGTACACAAAAGTATAACCTGTTTGTTTGGTTATCTCCTTTAATATTGTACTTATGGGAGTATCCTTAAAGTTTAGATTTAATTTTTGTGCGTAAACGTTTGTTGTAACAACAAAACACAACACAAGCAAGGCGAAAAGCCTGTAAAATAGTTTGGGTACATTTTTTATTTTCATGATAAAAATCATATTAGGTTTCTTGTAAAACAGAAACTCCCAAATATACCCTAATTTTTTTCTTTATTTTCTCTCTCTTAGCACAACTTTATTTTTATCTGCCGTGTAATCAATTAGAGCACAGAACTTAAGCATCTCCATAATTTGTACAATGGATTCAGAGCGGAATGTTGCCGTAATAGTATAATCTAAAATAGAAGCATCTTTTACCTCAAAGATTGTCCCGTGCCATCTCTCTAAACTTTTAATAACATCACTCAAAGGGGTATTATCAAAAATCAAACGTCCTTCGTGCCATGCAATTTCATCTACTATATTATCAACAGGTTTTAATATGGGTTTATCAGGAGTTTTATCTTCTATCTCATATACCTGATTAGGACGTATTCCAATGATAGTCTCCTCCCCCTTTTTATTATGGGTAATAATATCTATCTTTCCATTAAATAACGTAGCAACAGCCTTAATATCATTGTCATAAGACCTAACATTAAACGTAGTTCCGTACACTTTTATCTTAAAATTTTTATTTGTACTTACCACCATGGGAATATCTTTGTTCTTAACCACCTCAAACAACGCCTCTCCACTTATCTCCACCTCACGCGTATCCCCTTCAAAACGGCATGGATAAGTTATTTTGGAATCGGAGTTAAGCCACACAACAGAACCATCGGGAAGCTCTAATCTTGCCTTAGCCCCCTTTACGGTATAGTAAAAATTCTTCTGATTGGCAGGTACACTTGCCAAAGAAACAACATGAGGTGTCTCAATTACCTTTTCTCTAAACATATCAAAATCAATCATGTTTAAGCTCACCGATATAAGCAAGAGAACGGATGCCGCAACAAAGCTCCATTTATAAAAAACAAGCCTGCGAGAGAGATTTCTCCCCTTTACAGCCTCCGTTTTATGTGTTGTTAATGCTCTTATCTCGTTAAGTTCCCGCTCTGTAGCAGCATCATTCGATAGGTTTTGTGACAACCATAAATTCTTTAAGACTATATAATACTCCTTATTCTCCTTGCATTTACTAACCCAAGAAAGGACCTGAACCTCCTCCTCTTGCGAAGTAACTCCTTTAATAAATTTTAATAGTAATTCCTTTGTCATATAATATCTCTCCAATTAGTAAACAATATGCTCAACAAATACCCTATAAAAAAAGGGAGATAGTCTTTTAAATCTCTTCTTAACTCCTTTAAAGCCATAGAAATACGATACTCAACAGTTTTAACCGAAATATCCTGTTCCAGTGCTATTTCATTATATTTCATGTTTTTTTCACGACAAAGAAAAAATGTTTCCCGCACTTTAGCCGGCAATCTGTTCATTGTCTCTAATGTAATCTGTTGAATCTCTTTTGTATAAACGGAGGTAGAAGAACTGTGCGTTAATGCACTAATATCCAACGTTTCTCTGGTATGCTCAAGAGAATAATTACAATACTTCCTCTGGGATTCTTTTTTATTTAAAATATTCAGACTTTTATTCCTTGCAATAAAAAACAAATACGGTAATAGATTCTCATTAAAATTGACCCTCTCCTTATTCTCCCATAATACCACAAAAGTCTCCTGTGCCACACACTTTGCAGAATCATAATCATGCAGATACCCCTGAACAAAAGAGCGTATCTTATGGAAATTGCCGGTATAGCACTCCTCAAAAATCAGAGAATAATATGAATCATCTTTTATCATTAGTAGAAATAACGGTATTTGTTATTGCAATTATTTAATAGTCACCATAGTGGCTCCAAATCCGTACTCTTTAAACGAAGCATCTTGCCAGATGCAACGGCTGTATTTATTTTTTAATTCTTTTAATACGGCATTACGAAGTACACCATCCCCTTTCCCATGAATAAATACAATCTTTGCCCCTTTTTTATGAAGATTTGCAACCATCACCTCATTAAATTTGCTCAACTGATATAACAAAATTTCGGCATTTCCCATTCCGGCCGTTGTATCCAGCAGCTCGTGAGCATGCAAATCCACCTCCAGCACACCCGTAGCCGTTGTCTTTACAATCGATTCCTCATCCTCTTTTTGCGGTTTTGCCGCAGGTGGGGTAATCTCTCTGATATCATTATTAAACTTCTCCAGCAGCTCTTTTTTAACCACCTCAAAATAATCGGAATTCAGATGCCCCTCCTTTATAATGCTCATGACATATCCCCTTCCCGATAAATATTCGTTCTCTTTAAACATGCTATCTTTGAGCAGATTCACCGGATCCAGAACAAACTCTTTTTGGATGGTTTCTTTTGGTTTCCACAAGGTTCTTTTATCACCTCGCTTGAACGGAATTGCCCGCAATTGTACTTTTCTGGAACTTTCGTTAAGGGTATCTTTCCCAAACGAAAAGAGCAATTTGCGTTCATAAGGGAGCACCTCTCCGGCAAATATGGTGGTATGCTCCTTCTGATCTCCTTTTGCTATTAAATCGTAGGTAATAAGCAGGTTGTAATTGCTTTCGTTGGCAAGGGTACATTCAAACTGCGTGTTTGCGGCGGCATTCCCGGCATATTTTACCGGAGCATTGCCAGTGGATTCAAGATGAGTATTTGTATAAACCAACGCTACGTTCAGGTTATCTCCACCTCTTGTCTGCACGGTTTTCCCCTGTGCAACTGTTTCGGCACCTGCTCCCTGCTTTGCCAAGGCAACAGCTCCGTGTGTTGTTACGGTATTTGCACCAAATCCGGCACTCTGCGCAGTGCGCTGCTCCTTCCCTATCACATTCTCCTCCACCACAACACACTCTTTCAACGGTGCAGGAATCTCAAAGCCGTCCGAATCCTCAACCAACGCCCACCCTTTTTTATCAAAGCCAACCACAATTCCCCCACCTGTCTGGCTCAGAAATCGTACTTTATCACCTATTCTCATTTTTATTTTCTATCCTGTTTATGCCCCCTTACAACAATTTCTTTACCAGCGCAGAGATTACACGTCCGTCTGCTTTTCCGGCAAGTTGTTTGGTTGCAGTACCCATCACTTTACCCATATCCTGTGGGCCTGCGGCTCCTACGGCAGCAATGATCTGCTTTACTTCCGCCTCAATCTCCTCCTCGCTCATTTGCTTTGGCAAATAAACCTCCATGTAACCGGCCTCCGCAAGTTCGTTTTCGGCAAGCTCGGCACGATTTTGCTGTTTGTAAATTTCGGCAGTCTCTTTGCGTTGCTTTACAAGTTTCTGAATGATTTTAATAATTGCCTCGTCTGCAATGGTATCGGATCCATCGGCTGTTTTAGCCAATAAAATGGCCGCTTTAATTCCACGAAGCGATTCTAGTCTCACTTTCTCTTTGGCCAGCATGGCGGATTTTATATCTAGCTGGATTTGTGCCTCTAAACTCATATTATTATCTCCTTATTTAATTGGAACTGGTTATTTAACCGGGGCGATACTCTTTAAGAATAGCTCGTCCATTTGTATCTGATCTATTCCGGACGGTGCATCAAGCATTACATCCCGTCCGTTGTTATTTTTAGGGAATGCAATATAATCCCTGATGGTCTCCTGACCGCCGAACAGCGAGCAGAAACGGTCGAACCCAAATGCAAGGCCACCGTGAGGCGGAGCACCGTATTTGAATGCATTAATGATAAATCCAAAACGATAATCGGCATCCTCTTTTGAGAAACCAAGCACCTCAAACATTCTCTCTTGAATTTTAGAATCGTGAATTCGTATGGAACCGCCTCCAACTTCTGTCCCATTAAGAACAAAGTCATAAGCATTTGCATTCACTTGTTCTAAATCTTCTTTTTTATTGCTAAAGAATTTACCCATATCCTCCGGCTTGGGTGCGGTAAACGGATGGTGCATAGCGTAGAAACGCTGAGTTTCGTCATCCCATTCCAAAAGAGGAAAATCGCACACCCAAAGTGGAGCAAAAACAGAATTGTCTCTTAAACCCAAACGGTTGCCCATCTCCAAACGGAGAGTTCCCAATGCCCCCTGCATTTTCTTTTTGTCTCCCGATAAAATAAAAATAAGATCTCCTCCTGTGGCTCCAATTTTGTCTGCTACCGCTTTAAGTTCCTGCGGAGTATAGAATTTGTCTATTGATGATTTAATACTGCCATCGGGACCCAATTTAATATAAACCAATCCCTTTGCTCCAACTTGCGGCCTTTTAACCCACTCTGTTAGTTCATCTAATTGTTTACGAGTATATTCTGCGCATCCCGGTACAACTATGGCTCCAATATATTCTGCGGCATCAAATACGGAGAAATTTTTTCCTTGCATCTGAGCCGTTATGTTGTTCATTTTCATATTAAAACGGATATCGGGTTTATCCGATCCGTAATATTCCATAGCATCTGCATACGACATACGTGGAAATGCCTCCGGAAATTCTTTCCCTAAAACATTCTTAAACAAACTTTTAGCAAGTCCTTCAAAGGTGTTTAGAATATCCTCCCTCTCTACAAACGACATCTCACAGTCTATTTGGGTAAACTCCGGTTGACGGTCTGCACGGAGGTCTTCATCGCGGAAACATCTTACAATCTGAAAATAGCGGTCATATCCGGCCACCATTAGAAGCTGCTTGAATGTTTGCGGACTTTGCGGAAGGGCATAAAAATCACCCGGATTCATACGGCTCGGAACCACAAAATCGCGTGCTCCCTCGGGAGTTGATTTAATAAGATATGGCGTCTCAATTTCCATAAAGCCCACATTACTAAGATAGTTCCTTACTTCATGAGCCATCTTGTGTCTAAGTTCCAATGCCTTTTTAAGCGGATTACGGCGTAAATCTAAATAACGATACTGCGCCCTAATATCCTCTCCTCCATCTGTATTATCCTCAATTGTAAACGGAGGGGTAGCAGCAGCATTCAGTATTTTTACCTCTAAAAGCTTAATCTCTATATCTCCTGTAGCAATTTTACTGTTTTTACTTTGTCTCTCTGTAACAACACCACGTGCCTGAATAACAAACTCTCTCCCAAGTTTTTCTACCATAGCATTAATCTCTTTATTTTCGTCCTCATTAGCAACTAATTGTGTAATGCCGTAACGATCTCGTAAATCAATGAAATTAAGGCTACCCATTTTCCTTACTCTTTGTACCCACCCGGCCAAAGTAACTTCCTTACCGGCATCTGCTATGCGCAATTCTCCGCAAGTATGTGATCTATACATAATTATATGATTTAATATTCTTATCTTGGATATAACTTACAAAATTAGAAAAAAAATCCAGTATATTTGCCCCCATTATGATAAATGTAAGAGCAAAAAAAGAGCTGGGGCAACACTTCCTTAAGGATGAGTCTATAGCAAAAAGAATAGTTGACAGCCTTGTCTTGTCCCAAACTGCGCAAACTCAAGTATTGGAGATTGGGCCGGGTACAGGTGTATTAACAAAATACCTTCTGGCAAATCCACAAATTAAACTAGAGGTTGCAGAAATTGATACGGAATCTATCGAATATCTAAGGAGCACATACACGCAGCTACTATACACAATACAACAACGCGATTTTCTTACAATAGAGCTCAGTGAAATATTTAAAGGAGAATTTAGCATAATAGGCAATTTCCCATACAATATCTCATCCCAAATATTCTTTAAAGTTTTAGATTATAAAGAGCAAGTTCCACAAGTAGTTTGCATGCTTCAAAAAGAAGTAGCAGAAAGACTTGCAAGCCCTCCGGGAAATAAATCTTATGGTATCCTATCTGTATTACTACAAACTTGGTACAATATAGAATATCTATTTACAGTAAACGAAAACGTATTTGTACCCCCTCCAAAAGTAAAATCGGGAGTTATTCGCCTCACAAGAAATAGGCGTACAGATTTAGATTGCGACCAAGCCCTATTTAAGCAAATCATAAAAACCTGCTTTAACCAACGCCGCAAAACCATCCGTAACTCCATAAAGCCATTAACATCTGCACTAGGCATTACTCTCCCAAATAACCATTTGTTTGATATGCGCCCGGAGCAACTATCTGTAGAACAATTTGTAGTACTCACAAAACTTTACATGGAACAGTTGCCTTAAGCTTGCATATCTAATAAATTTTCCCAACCACTTCCTGCACTTTCTCATCCAAAATATAGTCGTCATAGTCCATGTATTTATCTACCATGCCCTTAGGGCCGATCTCTATAATGCGGTTGGCCACGGAGTTGATAAATTCGTGGTCGTGGGAGGTCATTAAAACAACCCCTTTGTAGGAGATAAGGCCGTTATTAAAGGCCTGAATAGATTCCATATCAAGGTGATTGGTTGGGGAGTCGAGGATAAGGGTGTTGGCCTTTTCAATCATCATGCGGGCAATCATGCAGCGCATCTTTTCTCCTCCCGATAACACATCTACAGCCTTATATATTTCTTCACCCGAGAAGAGCATCTTTCCAAGATAGCCTCTAAGAAACAACTCGCTGGTATCCTCAGAGAATTGCGCCAGCCAGTCTACAATGCTCATAGAGGTATTAAAATAGGACGCATTATTGAGCGGCAGGTATTCTTTGTTAATGGTAATCCCCCAGTTAATTAATCCGCTATCGGGATGATCATTACCGGCAAGAATTTCCAGCAGAGCGGTTACCGCACGGGGTTCGCGCGATAAAAAGACAACTTTCTCATTTCTCTCTATGGTAAAGGCAACATTCGAGAACAGCTTTTCGCCATTTACCGTTTTGCTTAAATCGTCTACCGAGAGCACTTTTACCCCCGGCTCTTTCTCAACAGGAAAAATAATACCGGGATATTTACGCATAGAGGGTTTGATCTCCTCTATGTTCAGCTTCTCAATCATCTTTTTACGGGAAGTAGTCTGGCGAGATTTTGCCACATTGGCACTAAAACGCTGAATAAACTCCAACAGCTCTTTCTTTTTCTCTTCCGCTTTCTTATTTTGTTGAGCCAACTGCCTCTGAGCCAACTGGCTGGATTGATACCAGAAGTTGTAGTTACCGGAATATAAATTAATCTCGTTATAGTCTATATCCAAAATATGGGTACAGACAGAGTCTAAAAAGTGCCTGTCATGGGAGACAACCAATACTGTATTCTCATAATTTGCCAAATAGTTTTCCAGCCACATTACTGTGTTCACATCCAAATCGTTGGTGGGCTCGTCCAGCAATAAGTTATCGGGTTTGCCAAATAGTGCCTGAGCAAGCAATACCCTCACCTTGTCTTTAGCATTCATATCGCTCATAAGGGAGTAGTGGGTAGATTCCTTTATTCCAAGGCCGCTAAGGAGCATCATTGCATTGCTCTCCGCATTCCATCCGTCCATCTCGGCAAATCTTGTTTCAAGCTCTGCCGCCCTATCGCCGTCCGCATCCGAGAAATCCTCTTTTGCATAAAGGGCATTTTTCTCCTGCATAATATCCCAAAGGAGATGATGTCCCATAAGGACGGTATCTAAAACCGTATATTGGTCAAATTCGTGGTGATCCTGCTTTAATACCGACATTCTTTCTCCCGGGCCAAAAGAGACATTCCCCCTTGTACAATCTATTTCTCCGCTTAAGACCTTTAAAAAGGTGGACTTCCCCGCTCCGTTCGCCCCTATCACCCCATAACAATTGCCGGGTGTAAATCTAAAATTAACATCCTTAAATAATACCCTTTTACCAAATTGTAACTCTACGTTTGCTACTGTAATCATTGATTCGTTTTTTTGAAAAGGCAAAGGTACATAGAATTTTGCGCAGTACCTAACTCACTTAGATTTAAAAAATGCGCCGCACTCTTGCTACGGAATTAGTAGCGGGAGTGCGGCGCAAATAGTTTGGGAATTGGATTACTTGCCTTTGATAAACATTTCCATCCAACCTTTGCAGCCTTCTGCCTGTTTGGTGTAAAATTCTGCTTTGTCTTTGTAATATTGCTCTATGTTTGCTTTGGGCATCTCTTTCATGCCGCCAAAGATGCGTTCAATATCTTGTATTTCATAAACATCATAAAAAGTGTAGTTCATAAATTTATATAATTTATAAATCTCTTCCATGTTTTTATCGGCATATAACAGAGCTGTTTTTGCGCACAATCTTTGGGCTTTGTCATTGCTTCCCGATAATAAGTTAATCATTTTGGATGCCTCCTGTGTCTGCTCTTTGGTAAGTTCCGTGCGGCCCATCAGGTAGGTCATAAGGTTGCTGTAATAGGTATTTACAATTGCTTTATCAACCATCTCTTTTCCTATATACGAATCTGCTGTTGCTTTATTCTCCAGCAGGTAAGCAAGCAATGCCGGATTTTTACCGGCAAGATTCTGAGAGAAATAGTTCCATATCTGAGCAGAAAAAATATCCTCTGCTTTAAGAACAGTAAGATTCTCTGCAATAAAATTACCCATATCTGCTTTCATATAAGCACTCTCCAAACATTTAAGATATGCAACGGCATTGTCTACGCTCTTATCCGCATCAAAAATACCTTTTACATATTTCGGAGAATTTTTAATATCCATGGCAGCCTCTACTTTTTTAATAAAATGGGCAAGTTCTCCGCCTCCTACCACACGTCCAACCTCGCTACCGTCGCTATTGAGGATCAGAAAAGTTGGGTAAGCAGCTACTCCGTATTTTTTTGCCAACTCCATACCTTCCCCTTTCTCCATATCTATTTTAATATTCACAAAGTTTTTATTAAAATAATCTCCTGCCTCTTTCGTTGGGAAAACATTGTTAGCCATATGTTTGCAAGGACCGCACCATGTTGTAAAACAATCCAGAAATACCAATTTAGGCCCTTTTTTGTTTGCTTTGGCTTTGTTTAGTGCCTCCTGCAAGGTTCCGTGCTCAAAGTTTACGCCCTCTGTTTGTGCAAACGAGGTAAGTGCGAATAAAGCACATACTGTAAATACTAAAAATTTTTTCATGTGTAACTAATTTTTATTGTTTAATTTATTTAGCCCCGCATTCGCAAATACGGGGCCAAAATACGGATTTACCTACTACTTATTATTGCTCCATACTGTTTCATCCATTGGAATTCCCCACTGCGGATTCCATCTTAATACTTCATTCCTAATTGGAAGGATAAAGAAATCGGAATCTACTTTCTGAGAATAAGAAACACCTTGCACAACGTGGGTAACAGACTCTTTTGCCCAAGGTTTCCCAATTTCATTGGTAAAACGTTTTAAATCAAAAAATCTTTTTGGAGATCCCATAGGAAGTTCTCTACGCCTTTCATTTACAATCTCAGCTATAATATGATCCTTACCGGCAATTAATAAAGCAGGAGTCCCTGTTTTATGCCTGAATTTTCTAAGATAATTTAAATCTGCAATAGCTCCCGATAAATCATTATTCCTAGCACGCCCCTCTGCCCTCATAAGAAGGATCTCAGGGTAGCTATAGCCCGATGTTCTACTCATTTTAGTCTGATAATTTTGAATTCGTTTTCCATCATCATATACCACGCCCCCTTGTGTTGTTTTATATCCTAAATATTCAAAAAAGAAATATTCGCATCTTAAATCGGTTGCAGAATCGAATAATGCTAAAAATTCTTTAGAAGGATATACATTACTTCGTCCTGTTGTTGCTGTAGTTCTAAATAAACAATTTTCCCTATTCCAATCAGCCTCTATAGCATCAGAGCCTTGGGGCGTATTAATTGTACTATTATATCTTAAATCTTTATTTTGTTCAACTTTAGGGTCTGCCCAAGAAAACTTATTCATATCATAAAACAAGTTTTCCATTCCGCCTGCCTGTTGCGCAGCAAGCGTTAATGCCTTATCTGCATAGAAAGCCACGCTATCATATTTTGCTGTAAATAAGTGATAATACGAAAGAAAGGCATAAGTTTGTATTTTACCAAACCTCGTATTTGAAGACGTTTTTTCCGGAATACTTTTCATGCTTTGATGAATATCTTTAGACACTCTCTCAAAAACCTCCTGCATAGTAGACAAATCATCCATAGCACTCATAACATCACTTGATGTTCTATATGGAATAGTTTTTCTTGAATTATCTCCATTAGGTTTATAACATGGGCCATAACCCAACACTGCCATAAAATAGCTCCATGCCCTGGCAACAGTAGCCTGAGCAATGGTTTCGTTGGCCTCCTTTTCAACTTCGGGCGTTTTAACGCTATTTACCCCTTCAATGCAAGAATTAAAATATTGCGCAGCCTCATATGTTCCCAAATTCCAATAATAATCTTGCACTTTTGGGTCTCCATAAGGTTTCTTAAAAATATAGGCAAAATAACAATCAATATTAGGATGCCCATTAAACCATGCATACTCTGCCTGATTATCAGACATTTCTATATCATCACATAAAAAAGGCAACGAACTTCCCCTATTATTATTTTGATACACAAAATCTATTGTATTTTTATTATTTAACAATTTATCAAAAGAGGAGACATCCCCACTATTAGGAATTAATTTGCCGGCAGGCTTAACATCCAAAAAACCAGAGCAGGACGATAGCACTAATGCCAGTATTGTATTTATAATTAATATCTTTCTCATATATTTATTTTTTAGATTATAAGTTAACAGATACCCCAAAATAGAATTCGGGACGATATGGCAAGCCGGTATAAGCTTGGTTGGTCATAGGCCCGGTACCACCCGAGGTATTTACCTCTGCAGTCTCGGGGTCTATATCAACCCCTTTAGCGGTAATATAGAACAAATTTCTAGTTTGGAAATAGATTTTTAATCCCGATAGTCTCATCTTATTTACAATGTTTTTTGAGAAATTATATGTTAAAGTAAGATCTCTTAATTTTACATAATTAGCACTTGCAACCAAATGATCACTATATGGGTAATAGAATATATCCATGTTCCAAGAAGTAAGCCTTGGATATATTTTAGTAGCCTCATCGCCCGGCTCTCTCCATCGCTCACTCACATGTCTATTATTGTAATTAGACCCCGAGAAATTATCTTTTCTATATTTATGCCCAAATTTTCCTATAAACATAAATGATAACTCCCAATTTTTATATTGAAATGAATTTGTCCAGCTCATATCCAATGGTGGCCTTAATGTACCAAGATAAACAGCATCTTTCCCCTCCAAACTCCCCCCTTCTATTTTATTTCCCCCACTATCATAAAACAAAGAGGTTCCTTTATTATCTAGTCCTGCAAACTTACCCCCCCAAAAGCCATCCATAGGATACCCTTGCACCATAATAGAATTAGCAGTAGCATAAGAACCAAAATAACGTCTGTTCACATTATAATAATCTACATTACTTGTGTTATAACTTGTTATTAATGAACTATTCCAAGCAAAATTACTATTACGTATTATATCCCCATTAATAGAGAACTCAAAACCACGATTTGTTAAACCGCCTACATTTTGAGGAAGCGAGCTCACACCCTTTGTTTGATCAATCGCCTCTTTTGCAATAAGATCTGTACTCTTTTTGTTGTAAAAATCAAAAGCAACATTAAGACGGCTGTTAAACATAGAGAAATCTAATCCAACATCTACTATCTCTGTTCTCTCCCAACGTAACTGATTATTAGGATAAGAATTAATACTATAAGAAACACCTCCCATTGTAGGATTATATGCTCCTACAGACAATATAAGAAAAGGTGTATTATCCAATGAAATATTTCCGTTTATACCATAAGAAGCCCTAATATTTGCCCTGTTAAAAATCTTTTTTAGATTTGCGAAAAATGGCTCTTCCGAAATCTTATAAGTTCCTCCAACAGACCATGTTGGTTTATACCTATATTTTGGATCTGTCCCAAAGAAATTTGTTAAATCTAAACGAACACTCCCTGTAACCAAATATTTGTTATTAAACTCGTAAGAAGCGTTACCATACCAAGAGACAAAACGATTATCCCTTACGCTATAGTCACTTTTACTATTACTGTTTTTAACACTTCCTCCATACAGAATAGCCCCTAGATTAGCAGGCTGTTTACCAAACAACATGTCTCCTTTTATGTTATTAGTATTGTTATTGTATTCATGTGGATTAAACCCCGAGTTATATGTTGCAGAAACAGGATTATATCCAAGCCTGGTTGGCATATAGGTTGTTTCATAAGTATCTTTACTTACCTCGCTACCTACCATTGCTGTTACCCTATGTTTATCATTATTAAATGATTGTTTGTAATTTATCTGAGCTCTAACTACCCACGACATGATGCTGCTCCGTGTCTCATCTATTTTTCCACCCTCGGGAATATAATGAGTTGTAGCATTAGTCGCAGATGTACCGTCATTATACGCCGTACGCATCATAAATGACTCCCCATCCGCAATAGTTTTACTACTTGTAGAGCCCTTTATCCAAGAACCACCTACACTTCCCGATAGAAAATCACAGAATTTAACATTAATATCACCACCTAATCTAAGTTGAAGATTCTCTCTTCTTGTACCCCACATACCTAAATCTGTCTCGGGATGATACATAACAGATTTCATTCCCGGATAAGTATTATATTTATCCATCCTTCTCTGTCCTACCGGAGCCCATGCAGTTGGATTGCCTGCCTCATCATACATACTTGTATATGGAAGAACTCTACTACCTGAATTAAAAGAAGTTAGCGACTCCCATGATTCTCCTGTCTCATTTTCTGTTGCATAATTAATATTTGAGAAAATTCTAAAAGAAAACCAATCGGTTGGTTTCCAATTATTATTTAGATCGATAATAAGGCGGGAGTTATCATTATTTTTTACATTTCCATATTCTCCCATATAACGAATATTTCCGCTGAAAAGATTTTTCTCAGAACCACCTGTAAGGGAAATATTATGCTGATGAGACTGTTTTGCCCTAATTAACTTATCTTGTATTTGTTGCAATGCGTTATTATTTCGTAACCCTGCAATTTTAGCATCGGCATCGGCAACAGACATTAAACCCTTTTCTTTGGCCATAAGTAAATAAGCATAATCTGAAATTTTATAATCAGAGCTATAATCACTATATGAATCGTTTGGATCTTGCTGATATAAATCTAACTCTGCGTCCATGTAATCATTTACACTCGCTAAATTTAATTTAGATAATTGCGGCTTTAATGTAATGCCATAAGTCCCTTTATAACTTACACTAAAAGATCCTTTTTGAGCAGTTTTTGTTGTTATTACAATTACTCCGTTAGAGGCTCTAGATCCATAAATAGATGCAGCTACCGCATCCTTTAATACGGTAATATTCTCTATGTTATCGGGATTAATACTTTCCAGACCTACCCCATTACCAATTAAAGGATACCCGTCCACCACAATAAGGGGATCTTTTGCCCCTTGCATGGTTGAAACACCGCGTATCTCCATCTTGCCGTCTTTGGTAATGACTACACCGGCAGATTGCCCCTCCAGAATGGATGTTATGGATGGCTGTAGCTTTTTCTCTATTTTCTGAGAGGTTACAACGGCATAAGAACCGGTAGACCTTTCTCTGGATAGTGTCTGGTAACCTGTTACAATGACATCTTCCAAAGCAATGGCATCTGCATTAAGGGTGATATTCAAAATTTCACTCTTACCGGCAGCTACTGTTTTATCGGCCATACCTATTGAGGAGAAATGGAGCATATCGCCCTCTTTGACATCTATCTTATAGAAGCCGTCAAGATCGGATGAGGCGAACTTTTTTGTACGGATATTCTGCACGGAAACCCCTATAAGCGGCTCCCCTGCATCATCCGATATTTTTCCGCCGATTGTTGTTACTTTGGCGGAAGGTGCAGCTTCCATGGCTACAGCCTGAGGTAATGTGCTTAAAATAATCTGCTTCTCTTTTACAAGATAGGAGATTCCCAGCGGTTTAAGCATTCTTGCAAGAACCTGATTCATTGGTTCCTGCGCACAAGTTACGGATACCTTTATTTCATCTACCTTTACTTTGTCCGTATAAATGAATTTGAGGTTTGTCTGGGCAGTTATCTGGTCCAGAACGGTTTTAAGGGGTACGTTATCATACTTGAGGCTCAGCGAATTTGTCTGTGCCAAAAGTTCCATTGTACCCATCATTACAAGAGTGCAGAAGAACAACGCTGTTCTACGCCCCCAGTTTGAAATAGTTTTTTTCGTAATCATAGAGTGGTTTTTATTGTTCGCTTATAAAAAAAACAATCACACACCACTCTCCCACATCTTTTTTTTATTTTTTTCAAATACTGTTTTTTTATAAAAATTTTATGTGGATTCTTTCCGGCCGATTGTGATATAATAAAATCTTACTTTAAAAATGTTGGAAAATACCTCTAATTCTATTGCTATATTTGCTCCATCAATAAAACAACATCAGACCATAGGGGCGGACAAAATGAAACTTGACGATAGTGAACAGCATCTTTACAAAAAAACATACACCGATTGCTTTCCTAAAATAACGGCGTATGCCTTTAGCTTTCTTAAAGATGAAGATGAAGCGCAAAACATTGCCAATGATACATTTTTGTCTTTATGGGAAAACCGGGAGCATCTGAACTGGAATGAAAATATTGCTCCATGGCTTTTTTCCGTGGCCAAGAATAAGTGTCTTAATATTCTTAAAAAAAGAGTCCACTCCAATAATTACCATCAGATAAGCGTAAAAGAAAAGAGCGATTATCTTAATTATCTGGCAATTCAATCGGAAGCGCCTGTACGTATTTACGAAAAAGAGGTGGAGGTTTTATTGTGTAAAGCGGTAGAAAAGATGACTCCAAAGGTTCGCACCACATTTATTCTCAGCCGGATGAAAGGGATGAAATACTCGGATATTGCACAAAGCAGCAATATTTCCAACCGCACGGTGGAGGCCCGTATTAAGCTTGCAATGCTTATTCTCCGAAAAACCTTTAAGGATTATCTCTAACAGAACAATATTATTACTATCATGAATAAAGATTTATTATATAAATATTTTATGAACCAAGCTTCTGCCGCCGAGATTGAAAAAATTATCGGTTGGGTAGAGAAATCACAGGCAAATCTGGACTTTTTTGCAGAGCAGAAGGCCCTTTGGGAGATTGCCGAACAAATGCGCCCTCTACAACAACCCGTTGTAACTAAAAAAAGATCCTTCTTTTTACGGATTGCCTATTTTTCCGCAGCAGCGGTGGTGGCGGTACTACTGAGTATCAATCTTTTGCTCACCTTTGGACAATCTTTCCGGGCAAATACCGATTCTACCCTTGCGCAAGAGCTCTCGCCGGAAAAGATCCGTACTCTCTACACGGAGAAAGGGGTAAAGGCAAAAATTACCCTTCCCGATAATTCGACCGTATGGCTTAACTCCGATAGTAAGATTACCTATCCCGCAAAATTCGACAGCGATATAAGAAGGGTTGAATTATCGGGAGAAGCCTATTTTGAGGTAACAAAAGATTCTTTGCATCCTATGATTGTAAAGACAAATAAAGATTTCTCAATTGAGGTGCTCGGAACATCGTTTTCCGTTAAAAGTTATGATAATGATAATATTGCCAAAGCAACGTTGTTTACCGGGTCTATCTCTATGCACTACAAAGATAAGAGCAGCAATGAGCACAAAACACTAAAGTTAAAACCGGAAGAATCGTTTGTGTATTATCAGGAAAAGGCGATTCCAAAACAGGTGAAGTATAAAAATAATGAGAACGAGATTGCATGGAAAAACGGAGAGCTTATTTTTAATCAGACACCAATGAATGAAGTAATTAAAATGCTGGAAAGATGGCACGGTACAAAATTTATTATAGAGAATCAGAAAGTTTTTGATGACAAACTTACGGCAAGCTTTCAGACGGAATCCATTGTACAGATTATGGAAATGATGAAATATTGCATTGCAATGGATTATAAACTAAATAATAATGTTGTAACCATTACAAAACCCAAAAATTAAGTGTTTTTTTTCTTGTTTTAGACAATTTAAGTTCATAAATTTGAAGTTGTTTGACTTAATCTTCCTATAAAACTAGAAATGAGAACCCTGTTTACCCTTCTTTTTATTTTATGCTCCGCCCTTTCATCCCCGGCCGCTTATGGTGCAGAGGCGGAAAAGCCTAAAATTCGGGCTATGTTCGATTGCACATATCCTCCCTTTGAATTTATTAATGAACGCGGCAACCCCGATGGTTTTAATGTTGAACTGTTTAAGGCCGTCATGAAGGAACTTGATCTTGAATATGAGTTACAAGGGATGCTGTGGGATAATGCGGTACAGCGTCTGAAAGAAAAGAAGCTGGATATTCTTACCGGTATGGTAGATGCAGCAAGCCGCCATGGGTTGTATCTTTTTTCTAATCCGCACAGCTATCTTTATATAGCAATCATCTGTCGCAAAGGTTCACCCATCAACTATTTGAGAGATTTAAAGAACAAATCCGTTATTCTACAGAAGGGGGAAATCTCTACCGAGGTGCTTAATCAATACAATATCACCAATAATCGTATGATGGTGAGTAGTATCTACGACGGACTGCGTTTATTATCCCGCGGCCGGAGCGATGCAGTTGTCTGTTCCGATATAATGGCCCGGGATATGATAAAACGATACAAATTTGAAAATCTGGAATTACGATACCTCCCCTCTATCGAACCGTTCCGGTACGGCTTTGCCATTAACATAGACCGGCCGGATCTTAAGGTACTCGTTGACGACGGACTGGAACGGGTAAAGACAAAAGGTATTTATAGTAAAATTTATAATAAGTGGTTTGCAGCCCCTGAGAGAACGGAGATCTCCCGGTCTTTATATTTAGTTATCGGGATACTGATTTTTATTGTATTGGCTTCCAATATTGTCATTTATATTATCCGAAAACATATCCGGAAGGTTACGTCAAAACTAAATGCCGCCAATAAAGATTTGCGTGATAGCTTGTTTAAAACACAGCTGGCTATTAAGACCAGTAATCTGCTTCAGTGGGATTATGATTGTGATAATCAATGTGTTCAGACTTTTAACGATCCCTTAATGATAGATAATCAGAGTCATACTATTCCAATAAATGAGTATTTAGCCCTTGTGCATCCCGACGATTTAGAGAAAGTAAAATCTCTGTCTGAACATCTATCCAGCCGTACAGATCAGGAATTTAGCATCGATCTGCGCCTTAAACCGCAAAGTGATACAAAATGGTTCCATTTAACCATAGACGGAGCTCCGTTAAAGAATAAGGAGGGAAAGGTTATTAAATACACAGGGTTCAGAAAAGATAATACCATGTTGGCAGAGTTGACTGAGCAACTCTCCGAGCGCAATTTCCACCTGAATATGGCTCTGCAAAACGGTTCTATTATTCCGGCAATTATGGATACCAGAACCAATACTATCTCTATGACATCAACTCAGCTAGATAAACAAGGGAACGAAAACAATATTTATACACGAATGGTTTCTTTGAGCGATATGATCTCTAAAATTCATCCCGACAGCTTTGCCGCCAGTGCCCATACACTGGAACAGATAAAAAACGGCACAAGTAAAAGCGGGACACTGGAGATACAATTTTATGTATCCGATACTCAATGCGACTATTTTGATGTTAACTACATTGGAACCGATTTTGACAAATTCGGGAAACCTCGCAAACTGGTGGGCTATTTCCAGAATATTACAAAACGAAAAATAGCGGAAGCCAAACTGATGCAGCAAAAAGAGCTGATGAATCACATTCTGGATCTTATCCCTATTCCAATTCACATTAAGGATATTGACAACGGAGGGCATTATGTTTACTGGAATAACGAGAGCACAAAAATGCTGGGGCCGGAGCGTGCACAAACAATCGTTAACCTGGTTACCGAAAAACAGGCGGAAGAGATGATGGTTATAGACAGACAGGTATATGAGACCGGTATACCTTATATGGGACATGAACATCTGGCACTCCGTAACGGCAAAGAGCTTGAAACCATTGTTCATAAAAATATCATCTACGACGGAGATAAAAAACTGCTTCTGGTTACAAGGTGGGACGTTGGCGAACAAAAAAATCTGTATCGCAAGTCAAAAATATTATCCATTTCCATGGATGCATTAAAGGCTTTTACATGGTTTTGCGACCTGCGGAACGGTATTCTTAAATTTGGCGATAACTTTGAAAAGACAGGGGGTTCTCCATCCGAAATGAACAGCTTCTTTAAATTTGCCCAGAGAATTCATCCGAGAGACCGACAGCGGTTCATTGATTTTACCACAGATTTCTGTAAACAGGATAGCGGAGATTTTTCTATAGAATACGAGATTGATCTTGCCGAGGACGGGAATTATGCATGGTGGGAATGCAGGGGGAGCATTGAGGTAGAGGATCAAGATAGTACCCCTTATAAATATATCTACGGAATGGGTATTAACATAGATAGTCTGAAAAAGAGCGAACTGCATATCTTAAAGGCAAAAGAGGAGATGGATATGTTAAACAAGCAGACACAACTCATTCTTAACAATGCCAATACCGGATTGGTTTTTCTGGATAAAGATTATAAAGTACAATGGGAAAATCTCTCCGTATTTTTTCCGAATCATCCTATGACCATGAATTATAGAAAAGGGCTCATATGCCACCAAATGGTTAAAGATCTTGATTCTCCTTGTCCCGGCTGCATTGTAACAAAATCACGTATTTCTTCTCAAATAGAGGTAAAAGAGATTTGCATAGGAGGTCAATTTACAGAGATCACGGCCAATCCTATATTTGATAAACAGAATAACCAGATAGGAACCGTGTTAAAAGTTGTTGATATTACCGAAAAAAAGAAAATAACGCAGGAACTGGAAGCAGCCAAGAATAAGGCCGAAGCAGCCAACAGGCTTATGCTCAATATTTTTGACAGGCTTCCGTGTATGCTCTTTATTAAGGATATTGCCGATGATTTCCGCTATATCATTGCCAATAACTATTTCTGCGATATGCTTGGAAAGCCTCACAGTGAAGTAATAGGACACACCGATTTTGAAATATTCCAACGGACAGATGCTGAAAAATTCAGAGCAGACGATATGGTTTCTGTAGGGGATACAACTCCTTTTGTTATTGAAGAAGATACGTGGTGGCAAGGTAAGCATACGGTATGGCAAACCACCAAAGCTATGGTAAACGCCATAGACGGACGGCAGATTATGATTGCCGTATCGCTTGACATTACCGAAAAAATGGAAGCATATCGGGAACTGGAGGATGCAAAGGAAAAAGCGGAACAATCCAATAAATTAAAATCGGCATTTTTAGCCAATATGAGTCATGAGATTCGCACCCCGCTTAATGCCATTGTAGGATTCTCGGAGATTATGTCTTACACAACCGACGAAACGGAGCGGAAAAACTACAGCAATATTATCCACACCAATAACGAGCTGCTTTTGGGACTTATTAACGATATTCTGGATCTCTCTAAAATTGAAGCGGGGATGATGCAGCTTCATCTGGAGCGTTTTGATGTCACCGAATTGTTTAACCGCCTA
>JAVWIB010000026.1:0-27113 GCA_036639755.1 Bacteroidales bacterium | reverse complement strand
CGCTTGCGATACCAAATGCAATTGCTAGCGGAAGCGCAACAATTCCCACAATAATACCGGCGATTAAATCGGCGGTGAACATCTCTTTGTTGTAGTTGCCTTTTTTGAATACTTCCAGTACCTTAGGTTGAAAAACCTCAGAAATCTTAAAGCTCATTATAAGTTAGTTTTAAGTGCGCAAATGTAGCTAAAAAAGATTAAATTTGCGCATTAAATCAATCAAAAACAACCAATGAGAGGAGTTAATCCTGCCGGAAAGGGTTCAGGAGCCTCTTATTGAATAAAGAGGCTCTCTACTGCGGTGGTAATCTCTTCTGTAGGAAGACTGGAGTCTAAGAGAAGATGTGGTTGAATGTCTATGCATTTGTGTTCTGCCTTAAAGCGTTTTTCACCGCCGCCGGTAATATTGAGCATTACAATTTCATCTTTGGTAATTTTACCTGCTGCCAGGGCTTTTTCCAGACTTACTACGGCAACTCCGGCTGCCGAGTATATATCTATCCCTTCACATTGGTAGAACAGATCGCAGGCCTTTATAAGTTCGGAATTGGTAGCTATTTCCATATCTCCTTTTGTAGCTTCAAGTACATCGTATAGTCCGCCTGCCAACGAGTATGGCGGTTTTCTGTTGGATAATACCTTTGCGTGAATATGAAAGGCGTTTTCGCGGGCTTCGTCTTCGTTAAAAGGGAGTAGTGCTCTGCTTCCGGCTTTCCATGCATCATACATAGGGGTGAACGGAATATTTTGCGATGGGATAAGTTTCATAAGGTGGGAACCAAAGCGGCCGTCTCCAATCAGGCGCAGGTTTGCTTCGTATGCCGCAATGGTACCGGTACCGCTACCTATGGCCTGAAAATAACTATCGGGGATGCGACCTATAAATTGTGTGGCGGAAAGGACGGTAGTGCTCATGCCATCTCTGCGGGCTATGTTTTTTGCGCCACCCTCTTCCATAAATTTCTGTGATTGACAGATTTTGTTTCCAAGGGCAATGGCATCAAAATAATCGGTTTTGGCAGGGGAACAAACAAATTTAACGCACTCGTTTAACGGTTCCTTAAACCAGAGAGCATTCAGATTTTCGTAAGGGATTACAATAACAATTGGAATTTGATTATCTGAACATACTTGAGCAAAAGCTCTGGCCGTGTTTCCGGCTGATGCTACTACTAAAATGCGATTATTCTCTTTTGGCAATCTTGCACATACGGAGTATGCCTCGGTTTCTTTAAAGGAACAGGTATTCATGGCAGCCCCTTTCTCCGGCCAGTATCCGGAGAACGTAATATATAAATTGGTAAGCCCCAGTTTTTTAGCTAAACCTTCACTTTTATAGGTTACGGGAGCGCAGGAATTGGTAAGCATTCTGTTAATGGGAAGCCAGTCTGCAAATTTGTAGAATCCGTACGAGTTATCTTTAAATTCAATTTGCTTTTTTTTATAAACCGCTCTTATTAAGGCAGGTGTAGAATTGTCGGGGTCCGATAACAGCCAGCCGGTATCATTAAATTGACGTTTTGTAGCGCAGTTTTCAAGTTTATATTCAGTTGGGTTAATGTACATATCTTTATTTTTTAATATTTTCATTTACAATTTGTGCAATATCCATAACAGGCGTTTCTGACTGGTCCGAGAATGTTTTAAGGCACAACGGACAAGCTGTAATAATCTTATCGGGATTTGTAACGGTAAGAGCTTTAAGGGAGCCTTGTGTGATTTTTACCCTGTCTTCATAATTGAGGGTAAGGCTTCCCAGGCTTCCGCCGCAACAGATGCTTTCTTTATTCTCTTTTTCTGCATGTTGGAGCGTTCCTATCTCCGATAATATATTGCGGGGTTCTTTATAGATTCCGCAACCTCTTCCAAGTTCGCAAGGATCGTGATAAACAAGACTTTGGGTTGTTTTGTTTAGCGTTATCTTTTTTTCCTTCAGGAGGTTTTCAATAAATTGGCTGTGGTGCAGGATGGTATAATCTTTAAGATTGTATTCCTGACTGATTACTTTTAGACAGATAGGGCAGGAGAGGAGAATGGTTTTACATCCGCTCGCTTTTATCATCTCTATATTTTTTGCAACTATCTCTTTGGCAGCATCTTCTCTTCCGGACAGCATAAGCGGTCTGCCGCAGCATACTCCTCCCTCTTGATCGGCGAAGATATAGTTGGTTCCCGATAACTCCAGAATACTGGTGAGTGATTTTATAATTGCAGGAGTGAGATGGGTCATACATCCTGCAAAATAGAGAACTTTGTTGCTCTGTTGTTCTGCCAGAGCTTTGGAGTGGGATTCCTGCTTGGCATCAGCTTGGGAAACGGAGTGCCTGGCATTGGCTAAATAGCTGTAGTCGTGCCGGATATTGTTGGTTACAGTTGCCCGTTGTGCCCGTTTAATTCCGCAGGAGTCAACACCTACCGGACATAATTCCACGCATTTTCCGCACATAAGGCATTTTTCCGATATTTCGTTTATTTTTTTTGTGTTATGGCGGCGCAGTACCCTTATAAAATAGACCGATGAAAAGCGTAGATTCTTTTTCTGCATATTCATAGGACAAGCATCCAGACAGATACCGCAGCTTGAACACGAATAAATTTCTGCTTCTGCAAATCCTTTACGCGGGCGGGTTACTTTTAATCCGGCATTTCTTAACAAGATGAGCAGTGCTTCTGTTGGAATGTGCATATAGCGGCTGAATGGAAGTGCAAGGAAAAATAATCCCAGGGCGGTGGAGTAAGCCCACCAAGTAGGGAGGATATGCATATCGTTGCTAAGGAAACTGTTAAAAAGCCAGTACATTGGTTTGGTTAGGAAACTGCCTCCGCTTATGCCTGCCGTAAAAGATTCGGCCAGAAGTCTCAGCGGGAAGATAGCCCACAAACAGATAAGGGCTATGCGATCTGCAAAACAAGGTTTTGTGGTTCTACGCAAGCCGAGAGCTGTGGAGCGGATTCGTTTGTACATGGCAAGTCCTATTCCGCTCAAGACCATAAGGAGGAAAAAATCCATTAAGAAGAAGAAAAAGGCTCCTCTTAAGGTAACATCTCCCTCTTGTTTTACAAAATACCGGAAGAAAACAGGATAATAGAGTACTCCGTTTCTCTGGGGAACATACAAGGCAACTTCTATATGGCCCATTACAATTAGCATAAACCAGCCGAATGCTATACTGGCATGCATATAACCAAGTAATGCTTTTCTTTTGAATATCTTTACATGAATGAGGCAGTCGCATATAATATCCCGTATATTTTTATATAAAATGGTGGGAGTTACCAGCGAGATGAGGAATTTCTTTCTGTCTGCTGCCGGAATGTGTTTGAAAAGTCTGATAAGTCCTATAAAAAGATAGAGGATAATGAATGCCATCCCTATCATGAACGGCAACACAAAATTGTCATAACCTCCTAAAATTCTCTCTCTCATTTGGTTTCGTAGATTTTAAAGATGGATATTATCAAGTGTCTTGTGTTAATGGCTCTTGGGCAGACCATCAGACATTTACCGCAGAACATACATCCTCTCAGAAGGGTAAGAGCCTCTTTTTCCTGTCCGTTGCGCAGTGCCACAATCGCACTTCGTAAACTCGTACGGGTAAAGTTTCCAGAGGTACAACCGGCGGTACAACTACCGCAGGCCATGCATTTGAGCACGTCCGGTTCCAGAGCGGCAAGTTGTTTGAATTTAGCAGGATTCACTTTATCTAACTCTATACTGGAACTTGGGGCAAGTGCATATCCAAAATTTTTTACAAGTGCCATACTATTTTTCGGTTAGATAGTTATGGATGGCCAAAGCGGCCGCTCTGGCTTCATGCAGAGAATCGGGAATGGTTTTGGGGCCCGTACAGGCTCCGGCATAAAAGATTCCCGGTTTTCCGCTTTCCTGTAAATTGTAAATGGTATCTTTGCTGGTGAAAAAACCGTCTTCGGCTCTCTCCAGAGAGAGCATTTCTGCTATTTTTACTCCGTCACAGCAGTTTTGCATCCCGGCCATAAGAACCAGCAGATCCAATGCTACTTTTATAGGCTTACCGGTAAGGGTATCTTCAGCTTTTATAACTACTTGTTTATCTATGTTTTCCGATACCTCAGAAACTCTCCCGCGTACAAAGTGTACCCCGTAATCCTTTTGTGCCTTTAGATAGAGATCTTCGTAATTGCGGCCGAACATTCTCAGATCCATATAGAAACAATAAACCTCAGCATCCGGAAATTCCGCTTTTATTTCGCAGGCCTGTTTAACGGCGGTGGCACAACACACTTTAGAACAATGCCTGTTGCCGGCTTTCTCGTCTCTGGAGCCCACGCAATGTACAAAACCTATCCGTTTGGTCTCTTGTTTAATGCGGTCGTCTTTTTTTGTCTGAAAATAACTTTCCAGATCGGCATTGGTAATGACGTTATTATAGATACCGTACCCATACTCCTCTTTTTTCTGAGCTCTGAATAAATCGAATCCGGATGCAATAAGCACCGCATCTGCCAGTACCGTAATTCCGTTGGAAAGAATGACATTATAGGATTGATCCAGCAGATTAATAGTGGTAACCTGAGTGTTAAGGAAGTATTTCACTCCGCTCATTTTCCCGGTTAGCTCATCCAGAACCTTTTTTGCTTCAATTCCATTTGGAAAAAGTCTGTCCCATTTTGCAAGGTGGCCGCCAAGATGGTTGCTTTTTTCAATCAATATTACATTGTAGCCCATTTTATAGAGCTGTGCTCCCGCCTCAAGTCCACTTGGCCCTCCGCCTATAATTATGATATTGTTGTTCATTGTGTATTTCTGTATTTAGGTTTTACATTACAAACATGCGCAGGTAGGCAACTCCGGTTTTCCCATATCCTTGCTGTTGATGCCTTTGTATTTTGTATAAGGATTATAAGGAATGCCTATTTTGTCCAGAAGGACTTCTACTCCAACCTGATGTACCTGAAGTCCCAGATCCCACGGATCGTACCCCATTACAAGTCCGGCAACCTCTTCGTAGGTGAAGACCGGAATGCCGTGCCCGTTTTCTCCGTAGGTTTTTCCCTCCATCTCCGATATTACATATTGCCATCTATCTAGGAAGTAGGGACATCCGGGACAATTTGTGATAATCATATCCGGCTTGAAAGGTTCCATGCTTTCAAATTTTTTATGGGTATTGGAGAGAGAGTACCCTCTGTTGCTTTGAATAAGATATTGTCTGAATCCAAACCCGCAACAGTGTCTTCTCTCCGGATAATCAATAACTTCTCCGCCCCATGCCTCTATCATACCGGTGAGTACATACGGATATTCCGCTCCTCCCACACTTTTGGATGGGAACATTTTGCCGTAATGGCAGCCAATGTGCTCTACCACACGCAGCGGTTCGCCGGTTTTTTTATTGACCAGTTTGTACTTTGCCTGCGCTGCAATCAGATTTCTATATTTATAAATGATATCACTTGCGTGCGCCAGATATTTAGGTTTGCTGAACTCCAATTTGCAGGAATCCCACAGATTTTGTTTGATTTTTGCCTCCAGATCGGGAAATTCATGCCATGTCTCCAGAGTTTCTGTATATAAACCAAAGGAGGTGATGCAGGAGCATACGTAGTTCTGATAACCCGATTTATGCATGAGAGCAAATTGTCTGGCTATAATGGTCATGACCGTTTCTTGCGGAATGGCATCCGAATGGTAGGCAATTCCTCCGCATGTGGTGTGGTGTTCTGTTTCAAAGAAATCTTTTTGCAATTTATTCCGGCATATATCTAAAAATGTTTTTTCGCTTGCAGGGAAAAAACTTTGCCTGATGCAACTTCTTACGTAAAAATAATGATCATCGGGAATCTCTTTCTGATAATCAGACCATATTTTTCTTTTTCCTTCGTATATCATTTTCTTATTTGTTTAAGTGGTCTTTTTCGGTTACGGTAAATACTTTCTGGAAATATTCATCTTCGGTTAATCCCATTTCATCTGCTTTTTGTTTGGAATATTTATTAATGGTTTCAATACGGGCGGTGGCACCTGTAATATCAAATATTCTCTGCAATTCGTCAAGATCTTCCTGTGGTATTTTTCTTAATGCGCCGGTGCCGTCTCCATCGAGGTTTGCCCCCAGTCTTGCATAATAATCTTCCATATGTTTTTCTCCCCATTCCCAGATTGGACCCGATTCGGGATGCATGGCATAAGCAAACGTTCTCGGATATACGCAATATCCGTAGTTTAGAATGTTACTTGATAGTACCTTGGTAAGGGCATATTGTTGTCTCCCTTTTTCCGATTCTGCAAAATACCCAAGCTCCATAGAGAGGTTCCGGAGCGCCATTACTACCAATCCGGGGGCGTTTGCCCGGGGACAGCGGGTAACGCAAGACATGCATTCTCCACAGTACCAGATTGTTTCGCTTTTTAGCAGCTTCTCTATTTCCTGTTCATCTTTGGATTGAACAATATCTACAATTTGTCGGGGATCATATTTATAAAACTCCGCAGCAGGGCACACGGCAGTACATGTTCCGCAATTGATACAGGCCCTTAAGCCCTCCTTAATTCTATAATCTTCTGTTAGTTTATCGTATAATTTACCCATTGCTTTTATTCGTTGTTGTTCTGTTTGTGGCTAATTTTAGTAAATCCAAATCGTTACTCATGTTTTCTGCCATCTTGGAAAGTACTTTTATAAAGGTATAAAGCTCTTCGCTGGAAATATCTTTTATAATGAGATTAACCCCTTGCATGGCTGCATCCGTAACTTCATCTTTTATTTGAATAGCAAACGGGGTAAGTTCTATCAGATTCTGGCGTCTGTCCTGTTTATCGGCTACGCGCTTTACCAATCCTTTTTTTTCCAACCCGTCTATGAGTTTTACAACCGAATTTTTATCCTTTAGAATGGTATCGGCAATTTGTTGCTGAGACATAATGCCCTCATCCCAAAGAGTATCCATCACCAAAAATTGTTCAGGAGTGATGTTGTGTCCTTGTTGGAGGAAAATTGTTGATATGTATTGTTTAAATTGATTGTGTACCTGGTTCAGATATACACCCACTTGTTTATTCAGTATCATATTAGATAGTATGTGCTTTTACTATTTGCAAAAGTAATTTTTTTTATCTCTCCGGCAAAATTTTAATGATATAAATTTAGATTATACCTATTTTTACAGAAAATATATAATGATATGCAGGAGATTATAATTATTGCTATTTTGTTGATTCTCATGACGGTTGTACTTGTAGTGCTGCTTATTACGCTTAATAAAACCAATAGAGAGGAACTTACTGCCAATATAAACCGTTTTGGGGATTCGTTTGAGAAAAGTATGGGAATGTTAAATAATTTGCAGAAGGAGAGGATGGAGCAGATGGAAAAATCGCAGCGGGAAAAGTTGGAGCAGTTGGATAAAACCCAAAATGCTATGGTACAGCGAACAGATGAAAAACTGGAGGGAATAAGGGCTACCGTGGAGGAAAAACTGGATAAAACACTCTCCGAAAGATTGGGCAAAAGCTTTGAAACGGTTGGAAAACAGTTGAATGAAGTACAGCAGGGATTGGGCGAGATGAAGAATTTGGCACAAGATGTTGGGGGGCTTAAAAAAGTTTTGAGTAATGTAAAGATGCGCGGTGGGCTGGGAGAGGTGCAGTTACAGATGCTTTTGGAAAACATTCTGGCTCCCGATCAGTTTTCGGCGAATGTGGCAACCCGCAAAGGGAGCCGGGATATAGTGGAGTTTGCAGTAAAACTCCCCGGCAGTTCGGATGAAAATATATGGCTCCCGATAGATGCAAAATTTCCTAAAGATGTGTACGAGAAATTGCAGGAGGCGTATGATATAGCGGATCCTGTCATGATTGAAACGGCGCAAAAAGAGCTGGATAATGCTATTAAATTAAATGCTAAAGAGATAAGTTCCAAGTATGTAGATCCTCCGTATACCACCAACTTTGCCATTATGTTCTTACCGTTTGAAGGTATTTACGCAGAGGTGGTGCGTAAAGCCGATTTACTGGATGAACTACAACGGAAATACAATGTAATTGTAACGGGGCCAACCACCCTTGCTGCTATTCTAAACAGCTTACAGATGGGATTTCGTACCCTTGCCATCCAACGCCGCAGCAATGAAGTTTGGGAAACTCTGGGGGCGGTAAAAACCGAATTTGAGAACTTTGGCGGCATTCTGGAAAAAGCCCGCGGTAAAATACAGGGCGGTCTTACGGATATGGATAATCTGGTAGGAACCCGTACCAGAGCAATACAACGTAAACTAAAGAATGTGGAGATACTCGAACAAGGGGAGAGTCAAAAGATATTGGAGGGATAGATTTAGATATGGAAAACTATTTTGGAGAACTCATTGCATTGGTGGTAGCCATTTCATGGACTGTTACCGCTCTTTTTTTTGAATATGCCGGAAAACAGATTGGATCGGTAGCGGTAAATTTGTTTCGATTATTATTTGCGTTTGTATTACTTGGTGGAATGCTATGGTTTGCAACCGGTTCTTTTATGCCGGCGGGGGCAGACGGGAGAACTTGGTTCTGGATGTCGCTATCGGGGTTTATAGGATTTGTATTTGGGGATTTTTGTTTATTTTATTCTTATTTACTCATTACCGCAAGATTCTCGCAGCTTATTATGACACTTGCTCCTCCCATTGCCGCTTTTTTCGGCTATATGATGCTGGATGAAAGGCTCTCGCTCATGGGGGCACTTGGTATGATTGTCACTCTCACCGGAATTGCTATCTCTATTTTTAAGCGGAATAACAACGGTTCCATTCGGTTGAATTTGTCTGTAAGAGGGTTATTATTTGCGTTTGGAGGGGCATTCGGTCAGGGATTGGGAATTGTGCTCAGTAAAAAAGGGATGCTGTATTACAACCAGATAGAGGGTTTGTCGCAGCAAACAATCGATTATATTCCGTTTGCCGCAACCCAAATGCGTATTATTACCGGCATTGTAGGTTTTGTTTTGATTATGCTACTCACCAATAGAATCAAAGATTTTAAGAACGCCCTCACCAATAAAAAAGCAATGGGAGCCACTTTTATGGGAGCCATCTTTGGTCCCTTTGTTGGCGTTTCCCTCTCTCTCATGGCCGTTATGTATGCCGACACCGGGGTTGCATCTACCATCATGGCTACAACTCCCATTATAATCCTTATCCCTTATGTTTTAATTTATAAAAAACGGATAAGCACGATAGAAGTACTTGGGGCAGTGATAAGTGTGGTGGGGGTATCGTTATTTTTTGTAAAATAGGGCGGAGGATTTCATTACCTGCTCTTCTTCTTATAACTCAATAAGGCCCATGTATTAAAAAATAGCGCAAATAGCATGGTGTAGCCTAGTTGCGGAAGGATATCCGATAGTGTGGCACCCCGTAAATAAATGCCGCGCATAATTTTTATAAAGTAGGTGAGGGGATTGAATTTGGTGAGAATTTGTGCCCAATCAGGCATGCTTTCAATAGGGGTATAGAGTCCGCTTAACAGAATGAAAATGAGCACGAAAAAGAACATTACAAACATGGCCTGACTCATGGTGGAGGAGTGATTGGAAATAATGAGGCCAAATCCCGATATGGTAATGATAAAGAGTGCTGCAGATAGATAGATGGAGAATAAACATCCGGCAGGGGCCAGATTGTGTACAAAATAGGCCAGAATCATGGTAATGGTAAGGACAACCAGCCCTATTACCCAGAACGGAATTAGTTTTGCAAGAATAAACTGAAATTTACTCACGGGAGTTACATTCATCTGTTCAATGGTTCCTTCCTCTTTTTCGCTCACAATATTAAGCGCAGGAAGGAAACCGCAAATAATAGTAAGGAGCATGACCATAAGGGCCGGAACCATAAAAACACGGTAGTTCATTTGTGGGTTATATCTATTTATAACGCTGATATTCAGCTCGTTTTTTAAATCTGTGTATTCCGCCGTAAAATCTTGTATAATACGGTTCAGATAATTCACCCCCAGTCCCGCTTTGTTGCCGTTTATGGAGTTTGCCGCTATATTTAAATCCAAAGGTTGTTTGGCAGCAAGTCCCTTTTGAAAACCGTGCGGAATTTCCAGAAAAATATCGCAGTTTTCCGGTGGAAGAGTATTAATTTTAAAATATCCTCCCGATAGAATTTTCTCACCCAATCTGCGGGAGGCGGTGGTGTTGTCATGATCGGTGAGCTTTATATTCAAATCTTTAATATCGTAATTTGCGGCAAATGGGAGGAGCAGGATTACCATAACGGGCATCATAATAATCATCCGCGGGATAAACCGATTCCTTTTGAGCAGTTTAAACTCTTTCTCTATTAAATATTTAATTATCATAATCTTACCTTAAATTTTTTTATACTTATAGTTAATAGGATAATAGCCATCCCTGTTAAAATAATAAGTTCTTTTGTTACGAATTTTATTCCTACCCCTTGAATCATTACCTCCCGAACCCCCTCTATATACCATCTGGCAGGGATAATTGCCGAGAGAATTTGTAACGGAACGGGCATACTTTCTATTGGAAACATCATTCCCGATAAAATAACGGTGGGCATCATCAGCACCATTCCGGAACCCACCAGCGCAGCCATCTGACTCTCTACTATTGTGGAAATGAGCAGTCCCAGAGAGAGGGAAACAATGATAAAGATCACCGATAAAAACATAAGCAACAGAATACTGCCGCGTATTGGAACATCCAAAGCAAATTTTGACAGTAACAAAATAGTAATAAGGTTTACAAAAGAGAGGGCCAGATAGGGGAGTACTTTGGCGGTAATTACGGCCAGCGGTTTTACCGGCGAAACCGATATTAAATCCATGGTGCCGCGCTCTTTCTCCTTTACAATGGAGAGAGAGGTCATCATGGCACAGATAAGCATGAGCACCAGCCCCATAACCCCCGGAACAAAATTATAAGCCCCTTTCATTCCGGGGTTGTACAGCATTTGCGTTGTAAGGTTGATTTGTGATGGGGTATCGTATTGCTGAACGGCACGCGCCTGTTCAAACAAATCGGCACTGCTAATAATAGCCGAGGCATATGCCGCTGTTATTTTTGCTTTGTTAGGGTCTGAGGCATCTGTAATAATCTGAATGGTTGCCTTAGGTCTTTTGGTAAGGATGTTCTTTTTTAAGTCTTTAGCCAGAATGACTGTTAAATCTACTTTTCCCGCCTTCATGAGAGAGGCGGCTTCTTCTGCCGATTTTGCCCGAACAACCGTAAAATATTCGCTTGCAGAAAATTTCTGAGTTAGCTCTGCCGATAAATTATCGTTTGCAAAATCTACCACAGCCATGTTGGAGTTTTTAATCTCGGTAGAGAGGGCAAATCCAAACAGCACAATCTGAATAACCGGAAGCAGCAACAAAATAAGCATGGTGCGTTTATCTCGCAGAATATGGAAAAATTCCTTTTGTACAAAAATAAAATACCGTTTCATCTTTTATCCTTTATTTTTTGCTCCTCGTGCAATGGCGGTAAAAACAGCATCCATGCTGGGAAGATTGTATTGTTCTTTCAACTTTTTGGGGGTATCGAGAGCTTCAATTTTTCCATCTACCATAATGGAAACCCTGTCACAATATTCGGCCTCGTCCATATAGTGAGTGGTGACAAAAACCGTAATCCCTTTTTGTGCGGCAGAGTAGATAAGTTCCCAAAACTGGTGGCGCGTTTTTGGGTCTACTCCCCCTGTTGGTTCATCTAAAAAAACAACCTGCGGAGAGTGGATGATTGCAACCATAAAAGCCAGCTTTTGTTTCCATCCCAAAGGGAGATCTTTTACGAAGGTGTTTTTTTGTTCTGAAAAGTTAAGATTTTTTAATAATTCATTTGTTTTACTATCTATAATACTGTTGTTTATGCCATAAATTCCTGCGTATAATTTTACGTTTTCCCAAACTTTTAACTGATCATATAAAGAGAACTTCTGACTCATGTAACCAATTTGTTTCTTAATACTTTCTGGCTTTTTAACTACATTACAACCAGCTAGATGTATTTCTCCGGATGTTGGTGCCAGCAACGCACACAACATCCGCATTGCAGTGCTTTTTCCTGCCCCGTTTGCCCCTAAAAATCCAAAAATTTCACCCCGTTTTACATGAAAACTAATATTGTCTACGGCGGTAAAATCTCCAAATTTTTTGGTAAGGTTTCTAACTTCTATAACATTTTCTTTCTCCATTTTTGCGGTTGTTTTTTATCCGGATTTTCTTTCTCTATTATCTGTTTTTGCACCTCTTCTTGTTATTACCCTAGCAACTGCATAAAGCAATCTTCCAAAGAAGGGGTAATCTTTTTTAGGGTAATTTTGGGGTATTCTAGCTGTTCCCGGCCTTGTTGAAATGTGGAAATAAAATTGGGATCCTGCGTAATAATATGCAGACTATCTCCGGCAGAATACACTCCGTTTTCTCCATATTGCCGGCGCAAACCTGCCAGTGCTATTTTATTATCGGGGAACTCTGCGGCATAAATATCTCCGGTAAAATCTTTGATGATACTTTGCGGCGAGGCCTCTTTTAAGAATTTTCCATCTTGCATAAAGGCTATTTTGGTGCAATTCAGGGCCTCGTCCATGTAGGGAGTTGAGATGACAATTGTAATTCCCTCCTCTCTTAATTTGCATAACATCTCCCAAAGTTCTTTGCGCGATATGGGGTCGATTCCGGTGGTTGGTTCGTCTAAAAAGAGTATCTGAGGTTTGTGAATAAGGGCGCAGCAAAGGGCTAGTGTCTGTTTCATTCCTCCCGATAAATTGCCTGCTTTTCGTTTTTTGAAAGGTTCTATATGGCTGTATATGCTCTCTATCAGGTGGCGATTTTCCTCCATGGTGGTGCCGAATATGGTGGCGTAAAATCGTAAGTTTTCTTCAATACTCAGATCTTGATAGAGCGAGAATTTTCCCGGCATATATCCTATTTTACTGCGTATAGCTCCATCATCTTTTACAACATCGTATCCTAGAACGGATACTGTTCCGCTTTGCGGCAGGAGCAAGGTGGTGAGTATTCTAAAAAGGGTACTCTTTCCGGCTCCGTCTGCCCCTATGAGTCCGTAAATCTCCCCTTTCTCTACTTGAAAAGAGAGATGGTCTACAGCGTTTATATTGCCGTATGATTTACAGAGGTTGTTTACTTTTATGATAATTGACATTGGTTATTCTTTTCTTCTTCTTATTCTTACGCAGGTTGCTCTATGAAACTTTGGTTTATTTTAACGATATTTCGCCATACATTCCAATTTTTACCAGACCGTCGTTTTTAATGCGTATTTTAGTTGCGTAGACAAGATTAGCCCGTTCGTTGCGTGTCTGAATGGTTTTTGGGGTAAATTCGGATTGATCTGAAATCCAACTTACGGTTCCTTCGTATTCTTTGTAGTTTTTATTTTCGTAATCGGAATAGACCTTTACTTTATCCCCCAATTTAATTTTACTCAATTGATCTGCTGTTATGTAGGCTCTCAGGTAGATGTCATCCAAATCTGCTACCGAGAACAGTGCTTTTCCGGTTGCTGCAAATTCTCCCTGTTCTGCGTATTTTGTGAGGATAACGCCGTTTATCGGGGAAGAAATGATGGCCCTTTTTATTTGTTCTGCCAATAATTTTATGTTGTTTTCTATAGCTGCTCCTTGTTCCAAGATACTTTTATTGCTGTTTCCAAGAGATGATTTGCGGGCCACAAGCTCTTTTGTGAGTACTTTTAGGTTGTTTTCAATATCGTCTATATTTTTCTGATTTCCGGCATTCTCTTTAAATAATTTCTGAAACCTGACCAGCTCTTTTTCCTGCCATGCAATCTGCTCGTTTAGAGAGGCAATCTGTTTGGCAACATCTTGGGTGTTGCTTAATGTGCCATATCGGCTTGATTCCAATTGCTTTTTCTGTAGGTACAAAAGGGTGGTATCTATCAGCCCCAATTGCTCTCCGGCCACAACACAATCCCCTTCATTAATTGTAAATTCCATTATTTTTCCGTTTGCTTCGGCCGATACCATTACCTCGGTGGCCTCAAATACCCCCGATGCGTCCCATTTGTGTTTGCCGTTGCTGCAGGCTGCAAGGAGAATCATTGAGCCGCATAGGAGTCCCGATAATTTAATTGTCTTCATATCTTATTGATTAAGAGTATATTTAAGATTATATGTTGCCAGCATAAACTGGATATTATGATAAATTTTAGTCTGTACGGCTTCTTGGCGAGAGTTGATTTCGTTTAGCAACTCATTCATTGTCATGGTTCCGTTGGCTGCTTTTACTTGTGCTGCTTTTATGATATTTTCTTTGAGGATAATAATACGGTTATCATCTTCCACCAGTTTTTTTATTTTATCAATTTCTCCTTTTTCCTGAATGGCCTCCATATTGGTGTTAAATAAAAATATATCTTTTTGTGTTTCAATAGTTTGTTTAGCAGTGTTCATTAAATTCAAATCATTTTTACGGGTATAAAAACCACCAAAATTCCATGCTAGTTTTACGCCTCCCATGCCATAGCCTCTAAACCCCGGATCAAGCATATTTAAAGCCGGATTACCTACGCCGCCTTCAAGAAAAAGGGAGAATTTTGGCATAACAGCGGCATTAATTTGTATTCGTTTCATTTGCTGCTGTGTTATTTGTGCCTCAAAGAGAGCCAGTTCCGGACGGCGATTCTCTTGCTGCTGCGGGGGATTTTGTAAAATTATCGGGATACTTATTTCTTTTATATGCACTCCGGTTAAATAGGATAGCATTTGCAGATAACTCTCTTGTGTGCTCTCCAGCTCTTTTTGCCGTTGTGTGTTTTTTAATTGCTCCACTTTTACAATATCCAGATCTGCTCCGTTGGCAAGGCCGGCAGAGATGTAACTTTCTATATTTTTATAATTTATCTCCAGTTCTTTCTTAAATATTTTAGTCTGATTAATTTGCTCCTTCGCCAGAAGGATTCCAAAATAAAGGTTGTTAATCCGCTCTCTGATGGTATATAAATCGCTTTCCAAAGAAGTTTGTTCCACCTGCGCATTTGCCTTGATCTGCTTTTTAGAACCGGATGTAACTCCGCCGTCCCAAATAATCTGATTGAGTGTAATTGCTGCATTGTACTGATCTTTTGGAATAACCGGAATACCGCTAATGGGGAGCGAGGCGGGAAACTCCATGACTTCGCTCTGGTAAGTGGCCTTTGCACTTAAACTTAACTGGGGCAGATAGTTTTTATTGGCGTTGGAGAGAGAATACTCCCTGCTTTTTTCAATAAGGGCATACTTCTTTATAAGCGGATAGTTTTTCTTAGCCATTGTGTAGCACTCCTCAATGGAAATAGCGGCTCTCAACTGCTGCGAGGATGTATCTTGCGCCGCAACCGTATTTGGGGCAATTATTGCACATGTTCCTATGATACATCGTGTGCATGTTGCCATTGCAAGGCGGATCAATGCCGTTTTTATGTTTTCCGATACCATATTTATGTTTTTCTATGCTTTTATTCCGTTAAGGATGGTTTTGATAATTTCTTCTTTACGCTCTTTGAGATAGGTTTGTTGCGTCTGGTTATTGTGCAGGTTAAATATCTCGGAGGCAATAGGGAGGGAGAGGAACGTAAAGACGTTAAGCGAAACCACATTTATAATGAGTTGCCGGGCATCCACCTTTCTTATCTTTCCGGCGGCATATTCTTTATCCAAAATTGCTTGCAATGCCCCAAAAGCATCCACGGATATACGATACAAATTTTGCTTTAGAATGTTAATTCTATTGGGATTGGTAAGGAGCTCGTTTACAACCAAAAATGGAAGATTCGGGCTCTGCTGAATGATATTAAAATGCAACTCAATACGCTGACGAAGTATCTCTTCCAAGGTTAGCCCCTCCGGAGCAGGCGATAGTAAAGCCTGTATAAACAGTTTGCTTTTTTCATCAAATACTTTCTGAAATAATTTTTCTTTACTTCTATAGTAGTAATGTACCAAAGCCTGATTGCAGCCCACTTCTTTGGCAATATCTACGGTAGAAGTAAGGGCATATCCCCGTTCCATAAACAAACGCTCGGCTACTTGGAGTATTTGCGCCTCTGTAGAAGTATCTTTTATTTGTTCCATAAACCAATATTTTACACGATTCAATTAAATTTTACACAAAATTAATAAGATTATTTAATAATGCTATTAAATATGTGTATTAATATGAAATCTTTAACAACCCACATTCAAGAACCCTCTCTTTTCAGTTCCCTATCTTTCCGTTTCGGCAACAATCTTTTCCGGTTGGGTAAATTTTATCTTCTCTGTTTATATGTGAATTTTTTTCTTTGTAAAAAAATAACGTAAACAAGATGAGATATTTATTTTTATCGGCCGGTATTGCTATGATGATGATTTCCTGCAATACGGCAAAACAAAACAAAGAAGATGCTGTATTACTTACCGCAATCACGGCAAAAGGTATAACTCCCAATAATAAATCGGAGTTTTCTTTCATTTCAAAACCTTATAGTGCGGCAGATCTCTCGTTTAGAGTAGGAGGGCCGCTTGCCCCAATTGAACTGCTATCGGGAAAACATTATGGCAAGGGGGAGACAATTACTACAATTGATCCGAGAGATTTTATCATTCGCAAAGAGAAAGCGGAGGCTGTTTACAAACAGGCTCAGAGTGAGTTTGAAAGGATTGAGGCACTTTATAAGCTGAACAATATTTCGGCGAGTGCTTATGATAAAGCACGGGCAGATTATGTAAATGCAAAAACAGCATTTCAGACAGCCTCTAATGAGCTGGAAGATACTAAGTTAATAGCACCTTTTAGTGGATATGTGGGGGAGGTTTATGTAGAAAAATATCAGGATGTAAGACCTGTACAAAAGGTTCTTTCGTTTGTAGATTTAGACAGGCTTAAAATTGAGGCATATATTCCTCAATCGGTTGCCGTAAAAGCGCAGAAGATAAAAGAGGTTGCTATAGAGTTTGACCTTATTCCTGATAAAATATTTACAGCTAGTGTATTAGAGGTTTCAAAGAGCACGATGTCTAATAATATTTCCTATTTGCTTACGGCAGAGTTTAAGAATCCCGATAAAGAGGGGATATTGGCAGGCATGTCGGGGAAAGTAGATTTGAATCTGCTACAAAATTGTGTGACAGACGGGGAAAATAACGGCGGACAGCAAGCTATGATTGCCGTTCCGCAAACAGCCGTGAGCCATCGTCCGGGGGTTGGTGATTATGTGTGGGTGATTGATACGCAGAGCAGTACTGTTTCTCAAAGGACGGTTACACCGGGCGATTTGCTTGATGGCGGTCTTATTCAGATAGCACAAGGGTTGGATGAAGGGGAGATGGTGGCTACCAGTTCGCTCCGTTTTCTATCCCAAGGGAGCAAGGTGAAGATCCAGAGGGGGGGGAATCATAAAGAACAAGTGAAATAAATTATTAGAACGATGAAGATTATTAAATATTTTTTGCAAAATAAGCCTGTTACGGTGCTCTTGCTAGCCCTTATTTTCTTTGGCGGTATATTCGCCTACATGAAAATGGGGAAACTGGAGGATGCTCCGTTTACGATTAAACAGGCATTGGTGGTTACCCCTTATCCCGGAGCTTCGCCACAAGAGGTGCAAACGCAGATAACGGATGTGCTGGAAGAGTCAATCCAGTCTTTGGGTGAGTTGTATTATCTTAAGACAGAGAACCGTGCAGGGCTCTCTAAGATAACGGTGTATGTAAAAAAAGAGATAAGGGCGGAGGCCATGCAGCAATTGTGGGATAAATTGCGCAGAAAAGTGAATGATGTGCAGGGGAAATTGCCACAGGGAGCCGGAACATCTATTGTGAATGATGATTTTGGAGATGTGCTTGGCGTATTTTACGGTTTAACCGGTAACGGGCATACTTACAGGGAGTTGGAGGATCAGGCCAAAATTATTAAAAATGAGTTGCTTAAAGTTAAAGATGTAGCAAAAGTGGAAATTTACGGTGTTCAGACACCGGTGATAGATGTGGTAATAAGTCCCTCTATTATGTCGCGCAGCGGAATTACCACCCGTGATATTGCCGCTGCTTTTGAAGGGCAGAATAAAGTTACGGATGCAGGGGGAATTGAGGCAAAAGAGAACAGGATACGGATTGAATCTACCGGTAATTTTTACTCACTGGAGGATATTAGAAACCTTACGATTGTATCAAAAACAGGGGAGCACTTTCGTCTCGCCGATATTGCTCAGATTCGCGAAGGATACAAAACTCCGCAAAGCAATACGATGCGGGTAGATGGGGAACCGGCTATTGGAATTGCTATTTCTACTGTTCCAACCGGAAATGTGGTGGATATGGCGGCTTTGGTAGCTGATAAGGTAGAGTGGTTTGGAGAAAATATGCCGGATGGATATAAATTGGTATCTGTTTATGATCAGGGATATGAATCGGCTGTGGCAAACAAAGGGTTTATTATGAACCTTATTATATCGGTGATTACCGTGGTTGCTATTTTACTGTTTTTTATTGGATTTAAAAACGGTATTCTGGTGGGTAGCGGATTGGTATTTTCTATTTTTGCCACCCTTATTGTCATGCTTACGTATGGAATTGCTTTGCAGCGCATGTCATTGGCTGCTATTATTATAGCAATGGGTATGCTGGTGGATAATGCCATTGTGGTATCCGATTCCATTCTTGTGAATATGCAACGCGGAATGCGCAAACGGGTAGCTATTATGAGGGCTTGCTCCTCTACGTCTATGCCTCTGTTGGCGGCAACCGTTATTGCTATCCTTACATTCCTTCCCATTTATTTTTCGCCGCATATTACCGGGGAGTTGTTATCGTCTTTGGTAATTGTAATTGGGGTCTCCCTTATGTTCAGTTGGGTGTTTGCTCTAACTCAAACTCCGTTTTGTATTCAGGAATTTGTACGTCGTCCCCGTACAAACGAATTAACACAGGAGCTGTTCAGCGGAAAGATGTATGATAAGTTTCGTTCTTCGTTACGGTTTGTAATAAGACATAAATACATTGCCGTATCGTGTATGGTGGTGGCACTTGTTGTTTCCGCATGGAGTTTTAAGTTTATCCCCAAGGTGTTTGTACCGGCATTGGATAAACAGTATTTTACCATTGATATGTGGCTTCCCGAGGGAACCCGTATTGAGAAAATGGATTCGGTTGTAACGGATATTGCCTCTTACATAAAGGGGCACGAGCAGGTAGATATGATTTCTACCTATGCAGGACGTACTCCTCCAAGGTATTATCTGTCAAATATAGCATTTGGCCCGCAACCGAATTACGCACAGGTGCTAGTGAAATGTTACACCTCAAAAGATGCACGTTCATTACAAAAGACACTTGCTGATTCCATACGAATTGTTTTTCCGGAGCCTTTTATGAAAGTAAATAAATTTGAGTTGAGCCCGTTGTCCGAGGCTATGATTGAGGCGCGTTTTAGAGGTCCCGATGCGGCAGTACTAGACTCTCTTGTTGGACAGGCAATTGAAATTATGCGCAAGAACCCTAAAGTTGCGGATGCTCGTAATGAGTGGGGGAGTATGTCTATGGTTGTAAAACCGGTTTATGACCCGGTAAAGGCAGGTACTCTTGGAATTACCAAATCTGCTATGATGGAATCGGTACGCTCCATTAACGACGGGGTTCCGGTGGGTGTTTATCGGGATCATGAAAAACAGATTCCGGTGTTGCTGAAATCAAATGTTTCCGGTATTACTAATGTTGCCTCATTGGGAAATTTCTCTGTTTGGAACGGTGAAAAATCGGCTCCGCTATCGCAGGTGACCCAAAAAATTGAGACAGCTTGGGAATTTCAGCAGGTAAGAACCTATAACAGAGAGCTTTCTATGGCTGCTATGTGCGGTGTAAAAGATGGTTATACAATGGCTGAAGTGCATGACGAAATTAGAAAAGAGATAGAGCAGATGCAACTTCCATCAGGCTATACATTCTTCTGGGATGCGCAATACAAAGATCAGACAGAGGGGTTGCAGGCACTTGCTAAATTTTTTCCTCTTGCGTTTCTGTTCCTTATTCTTATTCTTGTAGGGCTGTTTGGTAATTTTAAACAACCTGTTATTATTCTTTGCATTCTGCCGTTATCAATTATAGGTATTGCCGTGGGATTGCATCTTACAGGTTTTGAATTTGGATTCTTTCCTATTGCAGGATGGCTTGGATTGTTGGGTATGATTATTAAGAATGTGATTGTGTTGATTGATGAGATTAATATACAGCAAAAAAACGGGGTAAAACCTTATATATCAATTATTGAAGCAACTGTATCACGTACCCGTCCGGTACTTATGGCCGCTACAACTACCATTTTTGGTATGGTCCCTTTGTTGTTTGATGTGGCCTTTGGGGGCATGGCGGCTACTATTATTTTTGGATTAACCTTTGCCACTGCGTTAACATTATTTATTACGCCGGCATTGTATTCAATATTTTACAACATAAAAGAAATAAAATGAGAAAAATATATATCATAGCATTTTTATGTGCGGGTTATAGTGCTTTTGCGCAGCCACAGAATTTATTGCTGCACAAATACAGAACAATGGCACTGGAATATAACCACAACCTTAAGGCTACCGAAAAAAATATTACGGCAAGTATGGAACTCGAAAAGATGGCACGTGCGGATAAGGGACCAAAGGTCTCTGCCGCCGCCACCTATCAATATACCGGAAACCCTATGGCATTAAGTCTTAATCTTCCATCGGTTGATACCCCTGTGTCTTTTAGCGGATCCAACAATCAATACGGGGCTACAGTCTCTCTTTCACAACCGCTATACACGGGAGGGAGGATATTGGAAGCTATTAAAATGTCTGAATATCAGCAATCCATAGCCATGAATCAATCGGATTTTCTTCGTTTATCAGTTTGTTTTCAGACAGATATACAGTATTGGAGTACGGTTGCCCGTTATGAAATGATAGGGATTGCAACGGAATTGCGGAATTCAATGGCTACTCTGGTAAAAACAATTCAGGAGCGAGTAGAGGCGGGCTTGGTTGATCCGCAAGATTTATTAATGGCTCAGGTAAAACTAAATGAGGCGGAATATCAGTTGTTACAGGCACGGAACGCATTTGAGGTGGGCCGGATGGCATTAAATTCCATGATAGGGGTTGAGTTACAAAAGCAGACAGAGGTGGAGCAGGTTGTACCTGTGGTCATTGTTTCCGATTCGCTTTTTCATACAAACGGGAATGTAAGGCCGGAGATAAAGATGGCGCAAGACAGGGTAAATCTTGCCGGAAGCCGTCTTAAATTAAATGACTCTAAATATAAACCGCAGTTATCTGTGGGGGCGCAGGGGAGCTACTCTTCTCCCGGATATAATTTTAATTCCGATTTGGATCCTAATTATGCCGTTTATGCAAAACTCTCCGTTCCTATTTTTGAATGGGGCAAACGCCGTAGCGAAAAACGGATGTCCAAACAGGAGATTGGTATGGAGACAGATTATCTGAATCAGGTGACCGATGATGTAAACCTAGAAATTAATACAGCAAAGACTGCTTTGAATCAGTCACTACAACAAGTTGAACTAGCATTTTCATCTTTGGAAAAAGCCCGTGAAAACGAGCGGAAAGCATTTGAGCGATATAAAGAAGGAAAGATTTCTATTCTGGAGATTATTGATGCTCAGGCTTACCGCCAAACTTCGCAAGTGAATTATACACAAGCCAAAGTATCTGCCCAAGGCAATTACTCCCAATTGATAAAAGCTCTTAATAAGTTTGATTTACAATAGAATATATTAAATTTGCTGCATGAAAAATAAATTGAGCATATTGCTGTACAGTATTTTGTTCTCGGGGCTGGGAATATTTTCGTATCTGTTATTGATAACATACGCAAACCTGCCCGTTAACATATCGGGCAAGCAAATATCACCTATTGGCATTTTGCTTTTCTTTATTGTTACCTTTAATGTACTCGGCCACTCTATTATTAGGTTAAGTTCTTGGATTAACGGCCGGTATCCGCTTTATGTAAAGCAAAGATGGAAAGTGACCGCTATTTATCTTATGGTTACCGCTGTGCTGCTTATGCTCAATTATGGTTTGCTGGTATGTGCCAAATTAATTTTGGGAGCTACTCATCCGTTTACATTCCCAAACGGAGGAATCCGTGTTTTAATTATTGTATGGTTGGTGGAACTGGTGGTGCTGGGATTACTGGTTGTGAACAATTTTATTCGCGATATGCTTCGTTTGCAACAACATACGGCCGAACTACAGGCAGAGAACAATACAGCCCGTTATACAGCCCTGCAAAATCAGTTGAATCCCCATTTTTTATTTAACAGTTTGAATACCCTCATAGCAGAGATAGAATATGACCCTAAAAATGCGGTTGTATTTACTAAAAATCTCTCCAATGTATATAGATATGTGCTACAGTGCCAAGATAAACCGTTGGTTTCGCTGGGGGAAGAGCTCGATTTTGCCAAGGCCTATCTGTTTTTGCACAGAGTGAGGCTTGGAGATTGTATTGATTGGAAGGCCCATATTCCTACCGACTATATAGAAAGCATGTTGCCGCCACTTACCTTGCAGCTGTTGGTAGAAAATGTGATTAAACATAACACCATTACCATGCAAAAGCCTATGGAAATTACCATTTCAATTGAGAATAATCAACTTATTGTGAGCAATTCCGTTCATTTAAAACGGAATGCGGAATCATCGGGAATAGGATTAAAAAATCTCTCTAAACGATGTAACTTAATGTTAGGCAAAACAATAACCGTTATAGACAATGAATCTGTTTTTACTGTAAAAGTCCCTTTGTTGTATGAATAAATTAAAAGTTGCAATTATAGAAGATGAAATTCCTGCAGCAAGACTTATTTCATCTATGGTAAAAAAATTACGCCCGAACTGGGATGTGGAAGTATTGCCCGGAAACGTAGAAGAGGCGGTAAAGTGGTTTGCCGTTAATGAGCATCCGGCCATTATCTTTTTGGATATACAACTCTCAGACGGCAATTCTTTTGATTTTATTGCCCAGGCAAAACCCTCTTCCATTATTATTTTTACCACCGCTTACGATGAATATGCCATAAGGGCGTTTAGCGTAAACAGCATTGATTATATCCTTAAACCGGTAGATGAACAACGCCTGCTGGAGGCTCTTGTTAAATACGAATCCATGACCGCCTCGCAAAATACTTCCATGAACGAGTATCTCAATAACATTATGGGAGCATTGCAACACCGCGAAAAGCAATACCGTACCCGCTTCCTTATTGCCGGTCCCGATAAATTATGGACCCTGCAGGTCTCCGATATTGCCTATCTCTACTCCGAGAATAAAATCACCTTTGCCGTAACCCATACCGCAACGGAACACATCATAGACATCTCCCTCGATAAGCTATCCGAACAGCTTAATCCCGATACTTTTTTTCGGGCAAACCGCCAAACCATCCTCAGTATAAGTTCTATCAAGCATATAGAGCCCTACTTTAACGGCAAGGTTGCCGTACACGTAATCCCCCCTTGTAAAACAAAGATTACAATTAGCAAAGAGAAGCTCTCTGCTTTTAAGATGTGGTTAAACTATTAGTTGGCCCGTGCAGCATAGTTTTAGTTTGAATTTTTACTAGATTCATGGTCGCTTATTCCATATTCTAATAATTTATATCCAAGTTGGTGTACGGTCTGTATTTCTAAATTTTTATCTTCCAATAAAACTTTCCTTAACTTGGTAATATAGTTATTCAGACTATAATCATGATTCACACTATCATTCGGCCATAACATAGCCGTTATCTTCTCTCTGGTGATAGTGTGGTTCTTATCTGTAATAAACAGATGTAAAAGCAGGCACTCATTAAGAGCTAATTTCTTTACAACTTCACCCCCTTTACGTAAAGTATTATCTTCTATATTAAGCTCAAAAATACCCACTTTTACCGTTGTAAGTACAGGGGGTGTTGTATATTTTTTAATATAGGCAATCAGCTCTTCTGTTTCAAAAGGTTTTCGTAAATAGGTAGCTCCTCCGGCATTAACTGCCCTTACGGCAAAACTGCTCTCCAAATGAGAGGATATAAACAAAATAGGGGTATCGGGAGCAAGGCTTTGGATATAGGGAGCCGTCTCAATTCCATCGGCATCGCCTATTTCTACATCCAAAACAATAATATCCGGCTTAAAATCAGCAACTATAATATCAATTTTATCTAGTGAATATCTGTAATTTACATCATACCCATACTCTTTAATATTCAGAGTTAAAATAGTACCTAATAACTTATCGTCATCTATAAGGAGAACTTTTATACCACTGTTCATATCCTATCATCTTAAATGTTTTTATAAAGGTAGGTTAAAATAGAAATTACTTCCACAACCCTCTGCACTATTTAGTTTTAATACACCTCCGTGTGCCTGTATAATATATTTTACATAAACCAATCCTATACCATAACCTATGGTTTTTCTGTTTTCCTGCGGTACTTGGTAGAACTGGGTAAATATTTTTTTCTGATATTGCCTTGCAATACCCCATCCATTATCGGCAACAGATACAATTACCCCCTTTTTACCAAGGGATAATGTAACAGTAATATTTACCTTCTCATTGGAATACTTTAAGGCATTTTCAATTAAATTTATAAATACATTGCCTATGTAAAAAGCATCGGCCACAACAACACATGTTTGAGGAAGTTGATTATCAATTGTAATTGTATGCTTCTTTCCCTCATAACGTCTATCAAGTTCCAGTTTTGCTTTATTCGCCAGCATCTGTAAATTTATATTTTCCTTATTTAGACTAATCTGTTTTTTATCTGCTCCGGCAGTCGTTAGTAACGATTCAATATCCAGCACCAAAGAGTGTAGATTCCCTTTACCACCTTCTATCATCTGTTGCTTTGATATATCCGGTTCTCCCTTTTTCAACCACTCCAATAATGCCAATACCCCATTTAAAGGAGCTTTTAAATCATGAATAATTCCATTTACCCGTGTCTCTTTTTTAAGTATTAATTCCTCCTTTTTGCGGATAACAAAAAACTGATAACATAATCCGTATAAAGCAATTAAGATAAATAAAACAGATGAAATAAAAATATAAATCATTTTTACTATAAATCCCGATAGTGGTATTTCCATTTTAAGTTGCACAGATTGTAATCCTTTTGTTCCAATTGGTATTGTATCTGTTTGAATATTACATAATTGATTGGACTTTATAGAACCTATTGTTTCCTGTATTGTGTTATTCTTATTGTAAGATAGGATAACATGAGGGTATGTTTGTCCTAAATCTGCCACAAATAAACTATCCAAAATAAAAAGGTTTAATGGTTGCCCTAAAGCCGTCAATGCATCTTGTCGTTTTTGTACTAATACCCCTAAAAAACTTTTAGCTACGCCGGCCTGTTTAGGGGTACTAAGTCTTATTGTATCTCCTTTATAACTTGCTATTTCCCGGGGAGTCATAAACTCTTTGGATTTTACGGTAACAAAAGGCCTCCCTGAGCCACCATCTCTAAGCACAATTTCTTTTTCTATTGCAGTACTAAAATATTTTTCTACGGCCAGTTTTTGTTCGGCTAAATAAGATGTATGCATACTATAAAGCCAAAGCACTTGCAGAGATATTACCGCAAGAATAGCCAATATAGTAATGTTTCGCACCTTGTTCATATAAATTAAATTAGCAGTACAAATATATATATAAATAATATCAATTATAAAATTATTATATAACTATTATGTTTTGGTTATATAACTATTATATTTTGATTATAAATGCTTTGAAAAATAGTATGTTACTTTGCACTTAAGAAAATAAAACAATTATTAACCAATTTTAATAAACAAAACTATGGAAAATATAACATTTAAATTACTAGATTCTCAAGAAATGGGAGCAATTAAAGGGGGAGGAGTATGGGTGTATGATGAAAAAACCGAAAAATGGGAATGGTGCGAACTATAGAGCAATAATACGCCCGAATATCATAAAATAACTTTTGATTATAAAATTATTATAAAATAATGATATTTTGGTTATAAATGCTTTAAGAAAAAGTAGTTTCCTTTGTACCGGAAAATGAACCGGAAGATAAATTTTTTATTGTGTTTGCAACTCAAATAAAAAACTTCCCTTCAAAAAAGAAAACAAGAGTTTTGAGCGGCTCTAGATTGTTTAATTAAATTGAAAGAAAGCACTTGCAAAGTAATAGAATATTATTGAATCAACCAATATTTGATAAGATAATTGCAGAATTTCATCTGTATAAATCAATGGAGTAATAAAATTAATTTATAAATTTGTTAAAAATAAAAAAATGAAAACAAATAATAATGCGGCATTAAATTCAATGCCTGAAACAATCGTTGATTTTGAAGAACTAATGGGAATTAAAGGTGGTGGAGATGGTGATATAATTATAAAATGTGGTGGTAAGGCTATTAAGTGTGAAGGTACCGGTTCTGCTATTACAATAAATCCAGGACAGCCAGACACTAAATAATCACTTTTGTATAATTAGGTCTACGCATATTACAAGTGTGTAGACCTATATAAATTTATTTAATAAAATGATGGAACAGAGCAATATTGTTATATTAAATCCAGATTATAGTCTTAGAAATGATTTGGACAGAGTGCTTTTATACTCTAAAAAGAATGTCTCAGATTATAGTTCTCCAGATTGGATTAGCTACATACACCCCATACAGGCTGAGATATTAAGTTTATTTACAATAGTACGTCCCATACAAGAGACTATTGATATAATATGTAGTCGATATAAAATAACTCCAGAAAAGGTGATTAGAATCATTACACCTTATGTTAATAATAATCAGCCTGTTTATACAATGTTCGGCAATAATAAGCTCTTGTTTCCTAAAAATGTTTTAATGAATACTAACTCAATTTCTAAAGAAAAGATATCATACACATTTTGCAATAAGGACTTTATTTGCGCAACTGTAAATCTTACACCGGATAGAACACATAAGTCTCCCCAATCTATGATTTTTATGTTAACTAATAGGTGTATAACAAATTGTAAATATTGTTATGCAGATACAAAAACTAAATGTAAGGAATTATCTACTGATCAGATATTAAAAATAATTAATGAAGCA
>JAVWIB010000025.1:13086-27275 GCA_036639755.1 Bacteroidales bacterium | reverse complement strand
AGGGATTCGAACCCACGACCTACAGATTAGAAATCTGTTGCTCTATCCAACTGAGCTACCGAACCGTTTTTGGCGTTTAGGAGTGATATTTCTCTCTAATGCGGGTGCAAAGATAGTAATATTTTTCTAAATTTAAAATTTGTGATATTATTTTCTTATTTTTACTGTAATTTTCTGAGGGTGCATAGGTATTAGGGCATTCTTGGAGGAGAGACTAACTAATTAACCATAACAACTAACCAAATGAAAAGAATTTCAAAATGTATCCTTTCTGCCTGTTTATTAATGGGAGCAGGGGGGCTTTTTGCTTCTAATGAGGAGCATCAGGCACGATTGTTACGATTCCCGGCTGTTGGGAACAGCACCATTGTATTTACGTATGCCGGAGATTTATATTCGGTGGATATGAACGGAGGTACGGCTAATAAACTAACTTCCGATATTGGCTATGAGATGTTTCCCCGTTTTTCTCCTGATGGCAAAACCATTGCTTTTACCGCACAGTATGACGGGAATACGGAGATTTATACCATGCCGGCAGAGGGGGGAACTCCCCGCCGAATAACCTATACGGCTACTCTGGATCGTGATAATATCGGGGACCGTATGGGGCCTAATAATATTGTCATGACATGGACTCCCGATGGAAAAAATATTGTGTACCGCTCAAGATCCTGGGCATTCTGCGGCTCCCGCGGATTACTTATGAAGGTCTCCAAGGATGGTGGTACCCCTACGCAACTTCCTCTTACCGAGGGCGGTTTCTGCTCTTTTTCTCCCGATGGAAAAACTCTTGCCTTAAACCGTATGTTTCGGGAATTCAGAACATGGAAATATTACCAAGGGGGGCAGGCAGACGATATTTGGTTGGCAAATCTAAAAGATGGCAGCATAGAGAATCTGACTAACAATCCGGCTCAGGATATTTTTCCTATGTACATAGGTAGAGATATTTATTTTATATCGGCCAGAGATAAAGTGATGAATTTGTTTGTATACAATCTGGATACAAAACAGACCCGCAAATTAACAGATTTTAAGGATTTTGATATTAAATTCCCCTCTTTCTCAAAAGATTATATTGTATTTGAGAACGGCGGGTATATTTACAAATATTCTATTAAAGATCAGTCGTGCAATAAAGTTCCCGTAGCAATTCAGGATGAGGGCGTTTATGCAAGGTCTAACTGGAAGGATGCTTCCAAACGAATATCGGGGTATTCTTTGTCTCCAAAAGGGGAGAGGGTACTGCTTACGGCACGCGGAGATGTATTCTCTGCTCCTGCAAAAGAGGGTGCCGTTATAAACCTTACCCAAACAGACAATGCACAGGAGAGAGGCGGCGTTTTTTCTCCCGATGGAAAATGGTATGCCTATTTATCGGACATAACGGGCGAGTATGAAGTATATATTGCCCCTTCCGATAGATCGAGTGCCCCAAAACAGCTTACCCAAGGGGAGAAGACCTATAAAAATATGATTAAATGGGCTCCCGATTCAAAGAGCCTCTATTATTTAACCGAGACAAACTGCTTGTACAATGTAGATTTGCAAGGGGGCGGTAAATTGCTCTATAAAAACGACGAATCGGGCATACGAACTCTGGCTATCTCTCCCGATGGGAAATGGATGGCTTTCTCTATTGCCGGGAAAAACCGGGTGAGTGTTGTGAATTTATTTGAGATAGCAACCGGTAAATTATATCCGGTTACCGATAAGTGGTTTGATTCGGGTTCTGCCCTTTTCTCGGCAGATGGTAAATATCTTTACTTTACTTCGTCTCGTGATCTTCAATCTCAATTTGCAGCAAATGAATGGAATGCTTTGTATGATTATAACAATTATATTTTTGTGTTGCCCTTAAGTGGTGCTACCCCTAATCCGCTGCTTACTTCCAATGATCAGGAGAAGGGACTGGAGGCTGTGCAAGCCAAAGAGGGACAGCCTGCTAAAGAGAACCTTGGGGGAATAAATCCTGTTCAGCCGGTAACAATTGTTGATGTTGCTGCAATTGCCGAGAGAGCTGTTGCTTTACCAATTGCTCCGGGCGGACAACGGTTAATGAATGCTTTTGATGATAAATTAATCTTTACCGAAGGGCGTACCATTAAAAGTTTTAATCTTAAAACCGGAAAAGTAAATGAAATAGGGAAAGGCTCTATTATAGACTTTACGGCCGATAACAAAAAAGTATTGTATAGAGATGGGGGCAACCTTTCTGTTATCCCGTTCTCCGAATCTCTAAAAGCAGGAGATCCTGTTCCGGTAGAGGGGGCAAGAACATTTGTTGAGTATCCAAACGAGTGGAAACAAATTTTTGACGAGACCTGGCGTGTTTACCGCAATGGCTTTTATGTAAAGAATATGCACGGAAAGGATTGGCAGGCCATTCATGATAAATATGCCGTTTTACTTCCTTATGTAAAACACAGACACGATCTTACTTATATAATAGGGGAGATGATCTCTGAATTAAATGTTGGGCATGCCTATGTAACATCCGGGGAGGCACCGTCACCTGAAAGAATTAAAACCGGTCAGCTTGGTGCAACATTCTTAAAAGATAATAGCGGTTATTTTAAGATTGAGAGGATTTACAAAGGGGCCAACTGGTCTCCCGATCTCCGTTCTCCTTTAACCGAATACGGTCTGAATGTAAAACCTGGTATGTATATTCTGGCGGTGAATAATATTCCATGCAAAGGGCTGGTAGATATTAATCAGGCTCTTATTGGCACCGTAGGAGAGACTGTAGAGTTGCTGGTAAATGAAAAACCGGCAGCGGCAGGGGCACGCAGAATTTATGTGAAGCCAATTGCATCCGAAGATAAACTTGCTTATTATGAGTGGGTTCAAGCAAATATTGAGAAGGTTGATAAATTATCGGGTGGAGAGATAGGTTACATTCATATTCCCGATATGAGCACGGCCGGACTGGACGAATTTACCCGTTTGTTCTATCCTCAACTGGATAAAAAAGCCCTTATCATAGATGACAGAATGAACGGCGGCGGAAATGTTTCTCCTATTATTATAGAGAAATTAAGCCGTATTGTACACAGAATGAGCATGTCCAGAAATGGAGGAACACCAAATACCATTCCCGATGCAACCCATTACGGTCCTAAAGCCCTGTTGGTAGATAAATATTCTATGTCGGACGGCGATTTGTTCCCATACAGCTTTAAGCAATTGAAACTGGGCACATTAATAGGAACCCGCACTTGGGGCGGCATTGTTGGAATCTCCGGCTCCAAACCATATCTGGACGGGCAGGATGTGCGCACCCCATTCTTTACCTCTTATTCCGTAGATACCGGGGAGTGGATTGTAGAGAATCATGGTGTGGATCCCGATATTATTGTGGATAACAATCCGTTCGACGAATACAAAGGAATTGACAAACAACTGGAAAAAGCCGTAGAGGTTCTTAAACAGGAGCTAAAAAATTACAAGCCGCTACCGGGCGTTCCAAAGGATCCGATCCGATAAATAATAGCATCCGATAAAAGATTCTATTCAATAAAAAATTGCCGCTGCAGATTGTTTAATGACATTTTGCAGCGGTTATTTTATAATTTCTCCGGTAAAGTAAATGAGAATTCTGTACCTTGGTGGAGGATGGATTTGACGGAGATTTCACCGCCGATCGTTTGCAGGATGCTTTTACAGAGGGGAAGACCCAGGCCGGTGCCTTGGGTAAAAGTGTTTATTTTTTCAAACCGGTCGAATAGTTTTTCCATGTTCTCTGGGGCAATGCCTATGCCGGTATCTGTTACGCAAAAACGGTAGAGAGAATTTTCTTTGGTGTATCCAATGGTTACGGTGCCGTTTTGGGTGAACTTTAAGGCATTGGAGAGGAGATTGGCAAAGACTTGAACGAATAATTTTTTATCGGTAGTAATATAATTTTCGTTTTGAGGCAGGTTGGCGGTTAAGATAATATTTTTATCTGCGTATGCTTTATCTTCTTTGAGCATCTGTACCGATTCTTCTAGAAGGGTTTTTAGCATTTGATTAATGGGGATGGGTTCTTCTATTAGTCGTATGGTATGAGCATCTATTCTGGCAATGAGAATAATATTGTTAACCAGCTCTATGAGTTGGTTGATATTCGTATGAATAATCTCCTCAAATTTTTTCTTCTCTTCTGTGTTGCTTGTATTGACAAACAGATTGGAAAATCCGACAATGGAATTGAGAGGGGTTCTTACCTCGTGGCTGATGCTGTTCAAGAATTTATCACTTTCTTTTTTTGTCTCCATCACCTGCTTATTTAGCACTATGAGAATATTTTCACTCTCTTTGAGGTTGGTAATATCCATGTTTAGGTCTATGACTTCAATATTGTCTTTGTCTGTTATGGTATGGATGAAGATATGTTCCCGTATCCATGTGGTTCCGGTAGGGGTTTGGGTTTCAAAATCTATGGTAAAAGAGTTGCGATTTCCGTTTACTACAGATTGCAGGTAAGTTTCTATGCTCTCCTTTATCTTGGGAGGCAGATTTGGGCCAAGGTTTTTGTACCATGATTTGGTGGCGGTAATGTTTCTTCTGCGGATGTTGTAGTAGGCAATCCCTACGGAGGAGCGTATGGTGGCAAATTCAACCAGAGCCCGGAATTTTTCTTTTTCTTGTATGTTTTCTATGTTTGTGGTAATATCCAGCAAAATAACCATGTATTTATACTCTTGATTTTCAATTTCTTTTATGGTAACATGATAGATTGCGTTGTTGCCGGTATTAAGGTTGCTGTAGATATTTTCAGAGGTATCTAGTTTGCAGTCTATGGATTTCTCGTGATGTAGTTTTTCCTGGAATTCTGTGGTGAGAATGGGGTTCTCAAACAGGTTATTGCACAGGATGCCTCCCGATACGAATTGGTTATCGCATTTTACTCCGTTCATAACCAGTAATTTTCTTTCACCTGCTTCTGAGTAGAGGGCAAAATTGGGGGTTGATTCGGCATAAATAAGGGCGAGCTTTTCCCGCAGAAGGTCTGCCCGGCTATCTGACTGCCCAAGCTCTTTTATTTCTTTGCTTTTTTGGGAGTGCAGGATAAATACAACGAGTGCCGCAGTAATTACTACAATGATTACAATTGCCGCAATGATTATTTCCATGCTATAATTTTACAAATATTTTTTTAATAATTTTAGTAAATCATCTTCATTTACAGGCTTGGATAAATAGTCGTTAAAGCCTTTACCGTGAATACTCTCCTTTTCTCTATTGAATGAGTAGGCGGTTACTGCAATAATGGGAACAGAACCATCTGTTTTACGGATTTCTGCGGTAGCTTCATATCCATCCATTATCGGCATTTTTATATCCATAAGGATAAGATCGGGATTCATGTTTTTGTACATCAGTACGGCTTCATGACCATTCCATGCATGCTCTATTTTGTATCGGGATTTAATCATGTACCGGAGCAATTTAAAGTTGTTCTCATTATCTTCTGCTATTAAGAGCGTTTTTTGTGCAGGAAATGTTTTTTTTATCTCTGTTTCAGCAGGTTTCTCTTTTATGGAATTAACAATTGTTTCTACTATTTTTAAAAGCTTGTTGGTGTTTAATTCTACTTTCTCGTACAGGATTTTTCCCTCTTTTGGTGAGTTGTTGGTGAGCAGGTGCAGGCAGGAGAGGGTAATGATATTTAGCGGCGTATGAATTTCGTCTCCCAAATTGGCAATAAAGGCGTGTTTGAGTTCTTCTGCCTCTTTGGTTTTTATATAGGTGTTTTCCAGCTCTGTTTCTCTCTCTTTCTGCCCGTCTATATTCATGGTGATAAAATCGGCCAGAATTTCTCCGTTATCGGGATGATAGCTTGATATTTCCGAGTACAATCGCAGGTAATGAGCTTTTCCGGCATTGTCTTTTACTTTTACGGTACATGTTAATTTTTTCTTAAAGTCTTGCGCCGCAAAGTCTAGATAGGCTTGCTCATTAAATTGAATCTTTTTAACTTCCTCTATGTAGTTGGAGATGTATTCGTAGTCTTCTGCCGGAAGGTTGGCAAAACTGTTGAGAATGGGGACTCTCTCTCTCAGGTAGAGGTTATCGTACCATGTTTGAGTGGCAAAGCCTTTGTTGTCAAATAAATTTAGGCGACATAGCCCTATGCTCGATTCTATAAAAGCTTTATGAATGATACTGTTGAGATCTTCTATCTCTTTGCGCTGGGTGGCGGTTTGTGAATGATCCGTCAGAAGAACCAGATAGCTGATTCCTTTATTGTACTCGAGGGTATGGATGGAGAATTTTAGGTATAGTTTGCTGTTGGATGGTCCGACCGCTTTTATGATTAACTTTTTACTGAGTTTTTTGTCTAGGTCTAATTTGGATAAATCATTTTTTGTAAGAAAAATTCCGCTGGTGAAAAAATTAAACGAATCAACAGGTGCCTGATAAATCTTAGCTATCAGATTTTTTCCTTCCTGGTTGCATTCTTGTACGGAGCCTGTGGAATTCAAACTTATTGTACCTACGGGAATATTTTCGTATACAGCTTTATATTCGTTGTTTATTGTATGATTGATCTTCTCTTTCATGATAGTATAAACCAGAATGTGGATCCCTCACCCTCTCTTGAAATAACTCCTATTTCTCCGTTAAGATGACTGATAATACTCTTACAGAGCGATAGCCCGAGTCCTGTTCCGTGTGAGTGATTGTCGAATCGTTCGAATCTGTTAAATATTTTATCTTGGTTTTCGGCAGCAATACCGCAACCGGTGTCTTTTACGTAAAAATAGAATCCCTCTTCCTGCGGCTGGTATCCGAATATAATGGTTCCTTCCTGCGTAAATTTGACGGCATTGGAGAGGAGGTTAATCATGACTTGTCTAAAGTTCCATTCATCGGTTATAATGGAGTGATTTTCTCCGGGCAGGTCGCAGATAATTTCCAGATTTTTATCGGTGAGCAGGCTTTCGTTTGCAACCATGTGTGCCGTTGCTATTTTCAATTCGTGAAAAAATTCATTCAGTTCTACTTTGGCCTTATCAAAACGGTACGTGCCGGAGTCTATTTTTGAGATAGCCAGAATGTTGTTAATCAACTCTATAAGCATAACATTATTTCTCTTTATAATGTTAATAATCTCCACTTTGTCCGCCGTATTGTTAAGGGTGGCAAGCATGTTGGAAAAGCCCATGATAGAGGTAAGCGGAGTTCGTATCTCATGACTGATGCTGTTAATGAATTTATCGCTGTCATTATTTGCAGCCTCCGCTTTTTCGTTAAGATTTACAAAGTTAATTTCTTTTATCTTTTCTTTATGAATATCAAAATTAATATCAATTACCTCTATACTCCCGTTTTTAGGATCATAATTATGTAAGAAAATATTTTCTCTGATCCATCTCTCTTTTCCCGATAGGGGATTGTGTATTTTAATATCCAGTCCCAATCGGGCTGCAGTGGCATTGGAAAGATTCTTTTTAAAATCGAGAATTTTTGCCTTATCTTCTGTGGAGCAGGAAGAGTAAGACGGCTGGATGATATTGTCCGCTTTCTGTTCTCCCATATTGTGGTACCATTTGTCGGTGGCAAATCCTTCGCCTGTTAAGATATTATAACTCGCCAGTCCTATTTCTGTTATCTCCGTAGCGTCTTTTAAAAGGGTGTCCAGTGTTTCTTTTTCTGCCCGGTCTGTTTTGTGGCCTGTGACATCTGTTGCTGTTGCAATGTATTTATAGGATTCTTCTTCGTTTACCTGAATGGAGCGTATAATAAGATGGAGAATCTTTCCATTCGTGTCAATCTCTTTATTAAGATGTTTTTTTCCTTTAATACAGCTAATGTCTTCTTTTGTTATAAATGGCGAATCAAACAGATTTGCGGGGAATAAGCCATATGTATTTTCTTGCAGTTTTTCTCCCGAACCTCCGTAAATGGCATATTTTACATCTGCATTGGTAAAGATATTTTCCATCACAAGGAGCTGTTGTTTAATAATTGTGAGGTTGGTTTTATTTGCTATGCTTTCACCCGATCTTCTGTAATAAAAGATTAAAAACAGAATAAAAAAGATAATTACCGTAATGGTAATAATAAGTTCATACCGGTTTTCTTCCGGTACGGTATTCTGGTCTACGTATTTTACTTCAAAGAAAGATTTGGTGTATCCTTCCAAAAGAAATCTTTTCAGAGCACTTTTGTTCAAAAGCATATCTCCGTTTATTACCTCCTCAAAGGAAATATTGGAGAATGAGATCCCCTGCATGATTTTTTTTGTCTGATCTACAATTTTTTCCGCACAGACTCTTGCCGATAGATTGTATCCACCTACCATATAATTGTTGTTATAATAGTTGGGGTATATGGAGAACAGTGGCGTTTTAAGCGTATTGGAAAAGAGCGAATCAATCTCCGATTGTGTGTATGTACTTTGCGGAGCAATAAAACTCCATGAGCATGTAATGATTGCCCGTCCCGGTTTATTTTCCAGAATAACATTGTAGACAGAATCTGCATTGTGTCCGGAGAGATAAATAGTAGAGAATTTTATATTAGGATGCTTTTTTGTCAGCTCTTTTTTGAACAGGGCTGCCGAGTGTTCTACGGTGTAATATGGTTTATCAACCCAAAGAATTTCTTTCAAATCGGGTATCAGTGTGGTAATTAGATAAAGATTATCTTTGATAGGTGTCCCGAATCCTATTCCGGCACCGGTTTGCCCTTTTGTTGATGCCACATTGTTGGTATTGACTGGAATTGCAATTGTGTTTGTCCATCCCTGGCGTTCTTTGATATTGGCGTTGTATTCCATAATGGCTTCCTGTCCCAGCAAAATGGCGATATGGGGAGAGGGATTTCGGCGGATAATCTCTGCGATGGTGTTATTGATGGTTAGAGTATCGGGAGTTTCATTCATATTCAAATTTTCAACCTGAATAGATGATTGCGGGGAATATTTGGAAATATGCCTTTTTACGGTATCAATAACTTCCGATGTCCACCGGATATTATTATCGTATGAGTTTATGATAATAATTTTCTTTGGAGTAACGGTTGGTTGTCCTATGCCGGCTGTTACGGAGAGCAATGCCAGAACAAGAAATAAGATGGTTTTCTTATATGGTAGAGTGTGCATCGTCATATTGTTACTTTTTAAGTACATTGTTAATCGTATCCATAAGTTCGTTTTCCCGTACCGGTTTGGCAATAAAGGAGGTGAAATGGTTGTCCATAATTTTTTCCCGGTCTTTATTAAAGGCATAGGCTGTAACCGCTATTATAGGAACCTCCAGAGAGAGTTTGCGAATGGCTGCAGTTGCCTGGTAGCCATCCATAACCGGCATTTTTATATCCATAAGGATAATATCGGGATTATGCTCCTTGTAAAGTTCCACTGCTTTTTCTCCGTTTATGGCATGAATAATTTTAAATTTTCCTTTAAGGATAAAGTTCAGAAGCTGGAAATTATTTTCATTATCTTCCGCTATTAGCATGGTCTTCAGATGCCCTCCTATATGCATGGTTGCATTTTCCAGCTTGCCGGTAATTCCTATTTCTTTATCGGATCCAATGTATTCGCTCGGAATAATGCACCAGAAAGTAGAGCCTTTATTTTCAGCACTTTCAAAACCTATAGAGCCGTCTAAAAGTTTAATGATGGAGTTGGCCATAGGTAGTCCCAGCCCATGTCCCATATATTGGCTTTCCAGTTTGGCAAAGCGATTGAACAGGTTCTCTTTTTTAAGATCGGCAATTCCGCATCCCGTATCTTTTACATATAGCTGAACTTTTTTCTGCAAGACGTTGTACCCAAGCTCAATACTCCCCTTTTCCGTATACTTAACGGCATTTGAGAAGAAGATGCCTACAACTTGTTGAAGTCGTTCTTTGTCTGAATATACAATACAGTTATCCTGATGAGGGAATAGGATCGTGACATTCTTGGAATTTACCTGTTGTTCGGTATTTTTTATAACCTCTTCCAATAGTTCGTTAAGATCGATTTCGCTCATGGTGCATCTGACTGAACCCGATTCTATTTTAGACATGTCTACAATATTGGTAATCAGTTTCAGAAAATTCTCATTATTTTCTTCCAGATATTTTAACAGTTCTTTTTGTTCGTCAGCATCTTGTGATTCTATCAGAAGTTCAGAAAAACCAACAATAGCATTCAATGGGGTTCTTATCTCGTGGTTCATATTGGAGATAAAAGAGTTTTTGATGCGGTTGGACATGACTATTTTCATGTATGCTTCTTTGAGTTGTTCTTCTTTTTGTTTTCTGGCATCAATATCCACCAGAACGGCGGAGCATATTATTTTTTTATTTTCTATATCACATTCTTTAATCCTGAGAATTAGTTTTATCCAATGACACGAGGTATCCAGATTCAAAACCCGTACATCTCCTGTCGTTTTGGTTGCGTTGCTGCATACGGCCTTTTCTATAAATTTGAAAATATTTTCTTTATCTTCTTGTGCAACATTTACCAGACATTTTTCCAGAGAGGATTCCTTAAGAACGCTTAATCCTTTATACCAACCGTCGGTTGCCGTAAGTTTTCCGCTTATCAGGTCTATTTCTGCAACACCCAGTCTGGATTCGGATAGGGCTTTGGTAAAGACAGAATTTAACCGGTCCATCCGCTCCCGTTCGTTTACCGGTTGTGTTGTATCATAAATGAGAATAAGAAGTTGTTTTTCTTTTCCCTGTTCAATAGAGCGGAAGATAAGGCGGTAACTCATTTTCTGATTCTCCAAATTGGTCGTTAGTGTGCTCTGCGCCGTATTCCGTTTGGCGAGAGTGGTAATTACATCGGATGGAATCAGTTTGGAATGAAAGATGTTAAATTTACCGGAGAGCTTAAAATCGGGAAGGAGAATTTTAATAACTCTCATAAACTCAGGATTGGCATCCTTAAAGATGCCCTCGTCATTAAATACTCCAAGTCCTACGGGAATGTTTTTGTAAATAATAGTATATTTACGGGATGATTCGGAATACTTCTCTAAATGCTGTAAGATACGTTTTTTTTCTTTTATTGTTCTGATAACCAAGATAATAAAGATAATAATCAAAAGAGGAACCGTAATAGTCCCCACTGCAACAAATGCATAAAACCTTATTTTACTTTCCGGTATATTAACAAATGTAACGGAGGGGATCGAATCTATTTTAAGATGATATTTTGTAGCAGCTTTTTTACTGATATATGTTGCCAAAGCAGCTCCTCCCTGTATTTTTGAAGGAGGCGTTCCCTGAAGCATCTCAATCGTTACCCTGGTAATCTGTGCGGAATAATGGGGTATGGTTTCAAGCACTCCTCCGGTAATGAAATCTACATTGTTCATGTATTTATACTTGAGCATAAATACAGGTACATTAATATCTCTGTTGAGTTGAGCCGTAAGATGATTGGGGTTGTTGGAAAGATTGTAGTTATTTAGAATAACAGCGGTATGGGGTTTATTAATATTCGTCTCTATGGAGGTAAGATATTCTTTGTTGATTTTTCTGGTTTTTAATACGGTAAAATTACAAGAGGGATATTTGCGGCTTATGATATCATCTAATTTTGCCGTATAGAAAAGATCATCATTGGATAATTCCGATAGGTATATAATGTTCTGGGTATTGGGAATGGCTGTTGTGATTAATTGCAAGGTCTGTTCTAGATTATCATTAAGGGTGATTGCCACTGTGTTTCCCATTTTTAAAAAGAGAGAATCCGCTGCTATCTGATCTTGTGTAATACCGCATATAACCATGGGGATATGAAGCAGGGCGGGGTCTTTGTATCTTTTTAGCGTATTCCATGCTTCACTGCCTATAACAATCATGAGCGAAGGCTTCTTGTATTGCCAAATTGCGGGGGTAATATCCGAATAGATAATATTGGCTTGGAGGCTGTCTATTGATCGTTCCAGTTCCTTTTTTATTCTCTTAGCAAGAATCTGTCCCCATTCATGCTCAGAATCAAATGAACTTACGATTTGAATTGTTTTTTTTTCGGGTATATTCTGTGCGGATAAGTTTGAACTTATCATCCCCAGCAGAGCTAATAATATTGTATATAGAACCAACCGTTTTGACATAATAATCTTGCTTGAATATCTTACAAAAATACAAAAAAAATCACAACGGCCTTATAATTCTGAGCCCTATATTCGATTTTATTTTATTTGTGTACTCCGGCAGGCTTCCAGGCTCTATCATAACTGCTTTTCCGTTCATAGAAGCATGAATAAAAGTAAGTTTCCCATTATTTTTATATGCAATTCCCACGTGAGTCATATCCAGGCCGGCAACGGATGTTACAAATCCTATAATATCACCCGGTTTTATTTTACTACTGCATGCCGCAATTCTTTCTTTGGGAATATAAAAATATTGGTTCTTACCTAGTTTTTGCTCAATCTGCTGCATTTTCTCAATCTCTTCTTTATTCTCCGATAATTGTTTGTACGATTGCGGATGGGTACTCATAAAGGAAAATTGTTGTTCTCTGGGGGTATTTGCAATCTCTTTGCTTATTTCTTTTACAAATTTATTTTTCTCCCCCTGCAAAATCCATTCGCTGGTGTAGTGAAGGCGGCTGGTGTAGCCCTCTACAATGCCGTTGCGGTATCGGAGAGCCTGTATAATAGTTGCAAAATTGGCAAAAGAGGTATCCTCGCTTGCGGCTATAATAGCAAGTGCAAGGCAGGTCTCTGCAAAAAGGATGCAATCGGTTTGGTGCAAATTAATAACCGGCCGTTCCGGAATCTGCTCCAGCGTACCGGCCACATAAGGTGTCCCGATCAGCATTTTTGCCGCCTCTACCACCCGTTGAGATGTTGTTGTATTTTTATTCCCCGATAACTGATTCATCATCTTTTTGAAAATCAGAGAGTCTTTTGCCGTTTGAGCCTGTACACAGTAGAATGGAGTGAGTGTGAAAAAGGAAATTGCTATAAATGCAGAGATGATTTTTTTCATTGGTTTCATTTTTTACAAATATAGTGCAAACCGAGAAGAATAAACTATTTTTATATTTGGATGTAATTCCGGCACAAAAACCGTAACCTAAACTTAACAAATTCGTTAAATATTTTATATACTTTTGTGAAGTTTTTAAGAGTATAAAAATCAATTATAGACGAATGAAAATTGACAAATTTTTTCAGTATTTTGTTGTAAAGGAGAAGAAATTCTATCCTTTGTATATCAGGCAGGCAGAAATAGTAGAGAATGCCGCAGAGTTGCTGGTAAAACTTCTTAAAGAAGAATCTCCGGAGAAACGCAAGGAGATCAGCAAAGAAATTAAAAAACTTGAAACCCAGGGAGACGAGGTTGAAAGGCAGTTGTTTGACGAGTTGTACAAAACGTTTGTAACTCCGTTTGATAGGGAGGATGTTCAGATGTTAACATCGCGAGTGGAGACATTCCTTGATTTTATTCACGATTCGGCCAAAAAGATTGTGATTTATCATCCTCAGACAATAGACAAAGTGTGGGTTGAGATAGGAGAGGCTATTCTGGAAGATGCCAGGATATTATCGGGAATTATGAAAGAACTGGAATTTTTAACCAGCAAATCTAAATTCATTATGCAGAAATGCGCTAGAATTAAGGAGATAGAGCATGAGGTAGATGATCTTTTTGAATGTTATATGAGTAACTTGTTTGAGGTGGAGAAAAACGGCGTAGAGCTTACTAAAAATAAAAATATTGTACAAAATTTAGAGGATGCTACCGATAGGGCAAAAGAGATTGGAGATTGCCTTAAAACAATTATCGTTAAAATAGGATAACTTTACTTAAAGAGAAAAATTATGTTAACAGTTGTTCTGATTGCAATTATAATTGCACTATTATTTGATTTCCTAAACGGAATGAATGATGCTGCAAATTCCATAGCTACTATAGTTTCCACAAGGGTGCTTTCCCCTACGGCGGCTGTTTTGTGGGCTGCGTTCTGGAATTTTGCGGCCGTTTTTATTTTTTGAGTGAGTGTGGCCGAGACAAATGGAAAATGAAATGTTTAGCCAGGTGTTATAAACGAATTGGTGATACATTACGCAATAATATTATCTGTCGTATGGGTTTTGGCTTTTAAAAAATGAAATGTTCTGCCGCTGTGGGTCGCACTATAGTAGCTTTCAGGGGTGAGCTCGTAGAGTTCACTTTCCCGCATACCTGAGAAGGCCGCACAACAGACAAAGCACGCTGAGAGCAGATTT
>JAVWIB010000025.1:0-13076 GCA_036639755.1 Bacteroidales bacterium | reverse complement strand
GAAAAGGAATTGTTGAGCCTGGTGTTATAAACGAATGGGTGATCCTTTCCGCATTAATAGGATCTGTCGTATGGGTTTGGGCTTGTACTCATCTTGGAATGCCTATCAGCGTATCTCATGCTTTGATAGGGGGATTGATTGGTCCTGTCTGGTTTTCGGTAGGAAGTGATTTCCTCATTGGCTCGGGTATTGCAAAAATCGCTCTCTTTATCGTATTATCGCCGCTGATTGGTATGATATTGGGGTTTATTATGATGTGTCTTACCATGTTGGTGTTTAAGAAACGTACTCCGGTAAAAGTAGATGGTATCTTTAAAAAAATGCAGCTTTTCTCTTCTGCTATATTCAGTTTGGGACATGGCGGTAATGATGCGCAGAAAACAATGGGTATTATTGCCATCTTGTTATTTAGTGTATCGGGAAATAATGAATTTGTAAGTACTTATTTGTATGATGCCAATATGGGATTCCACGTTCCAATGTGGCTTGTTGGTACATGTTACTCGGTAATAGCTCTGGGAACCATTACGGGGGGATGGAAAGTAATCAGAACCCTTGGTGACGGTCTGGCTAAACTAAAACCCGTACAAGGTTTCTGTGCGGAGACTGCCGGTGCCCTTACCCTTATTGGAACTGCCGTTTCCGGTATTCCGGTAAGTACCACACACACCATTACCGGTTCTATTATAGGTGTTGGAATTACCCGTGGCGTGGCCTCTGTAAAATGGGCTACTGCTAAAAATATTGTAGGGGCCTGGATATTAACAATCCCGGCAACTTTAACGCTGTCGGGATTGATCTATTTATTAATGGAGTATTTCTTTATAGCTGCATAGTCTGGTTGCCAATACAAGTTGTTCCTGCAAGGGATTACCAAACAAATGTTTCACTTATTGGGAACAAACCATACAAACCTCCGGTGTGAATGAAAAGAATATTTTCCTCACCCCGGAGGTTTCCCCCCGGCAGGAGTTCGTTGTAAACCCCGTACATCCCTTTTCCTGTATAAACAGGATCAAAAATCACCCCTTCCATGCGGGCGATTTTTTTTATGTATTCCAGTTCCTCCGGACGGCTTAGCGCATAACCTATCCCAACATATTTGTCATTTATTTCAATGTGGCTCTTGTTTAATGTAATGCCGTTGTACTTAGGAAGATAAGAGAGGGTCTTTTCGGCTATGTCATATGCAATATCCGTGAAATATTTTGTATTGTCGCACACAGCCATGCCAATGATTCTTTTTCCAAGTTCTTGCACCTCGTTGGCAAGATAAAGTCCGGCATAAGTTCCGCCTGAACCGGTTGCAATAACAATGGTGTGAAACTGAATACCGAGTTGTTTCTCCTGCTCTAAAATTTCGTTCATACAATTGTAATAGCCCAGAGAGCCAATAGCATTGGATGCCCCCTCCGGAATCACATACGGTTTATAACCTTGTTTGCGGTATTCTGCCGCCATCTCCTCCATAATTTCCATGCGGTGCTCCCGATATTGATCACGGGTACAGAATTTAACCTCTGCTCCCATTAATTTATCCAGAAAATAGTTTCCTGTAACGGCAGGCTCCTCACCGGTACGGAGCAGTACGGCTGATTTTATCCCTAGCTTGGCAGCTACGGCTACGGTTGCCCGGCAATGGTTGGATTGAATTCCACCACAGGTAATCAGAAAATTACACCCTTTATGAATGGCATCTTTTGCGAGATATTCCAATTTTCTTATTTTATTACCCGAAAATTCGGTCCCGGTCTGATCATCTCTTTTAATGTAGATGTTTGCATTCATTTCTTTTGAGAATCTCTCCAGTTTTTCAATTTTGGTAGGGAGGTTGGCTAAACATAATTTTTCCATAGTGATTCGTGCATTTAATTTCTACAAAAATAGATGTTTTTTTATATTTTTGCGGAATATTTAACACCAAGAGAATGTTTAAAAATAAAATATCCGGCTTGCTGGTCGGAATGTTATGTCTTTCACAGATTGCATTCGCTCAGCAAAGGGCTGTTGCCAATCCGGCAGAGTTCAAATCCATGGCAGATTCCATCACTTCTTATATGAAACCTCTTGCCGCCATTGCGGTCAAAATAAAAGTTGACTCCGTTCAGATAAAAGGAAAAAATCTCTCTATCTGGCTTTCCAACGCAATGTCCGATTATGCATTGCGTGATAAAACGGTGGCAGATTTATATTCTATTGCCAAGAAGATGCTTCCCGATACTTATAAACATAAAAAAGTTACCCTATATGCAAACGGCTCTACTCTGGATGAGCTGAAATCGCAATTTTATTCAGCTCCCGACAATAAAACAAGAAAATCTGCCGCCAAAAAAAGCCGCAAAGGGGAACAGCCGCCCATATTGGTAGAAAATTTATCGGCACCCTATGATATAACTGCCGGATTACAGGGGAAGCACCTGGCCGTATGGCAGAGCCATGGTTATTATTATGATCAACCGCTGCAACGGTGGGAATGGCAACGGGCCAGAATTTTTCAAACAGTGGAGGATCTTTATACACAGAGTTATGTGCTCCCGTTTTTGGTTCCTATGCTGGAGAATGCCGGGGCAAATGTACTCCTTCCGCGTGAGAGGGATTCCCAGATTTATGAAGTAATTGTAGATAATGATAATGCAGCCGGCGGATATACGGAGATGATGGGAGAAAACGCAAAATCCAATGGGGAAAACTCCGGCAATACATCCCGAGCGAGCAGTCCTCAGGCGGCTTGGCGTACCGGAAATTCTGCCGGCTTTGCCAACCCACGTCCGTTTTATCTGTTTGCGGAAAATCCGTTCAGCCTAGGTACCTACCGCATTTATCCTGCTCAAAAAAGCAAACAACAGACCCCCGGCAGGCCAATAGCCCAATGGCTTCCAACTATTCCGCAGGTAGGAGAATATGCCGTATATGTGGCATACAAAACTCTTCCGGAGAGTGCAAATGCAGTTTATTATACTGTAAAACATGCTGCAGGGGAGACCAATCTTAAGGTAAACCAGCAGATGGGAGGAGGGACATGGATTTATTTAGGTACATTCCCGTTTGCAGCCGGAAAAACGGAGCAAGGGGTCTATCTCGCTTCAAACACAACCGATTCTAAAAAACTCATTACGGCAGATGCCGTAAAATTTGGAGGCGGCATGGGTAATATAGCCCGCAAACCCTCTGAACAAGGGGTTACTGAGAATATAAAAAGTTCTTCCGGCCAACACTCCAAAGTCACTCAGATAGGATACGAAGTTGAACCCGAAACCAGCGGCTATCCCCGTTTTACCGAAGGGGCAAGATACTGGCTGCAATGGGCGGGTTTTGCTGACAGCGTTTATTCTTATTCTAAAAATATGAATGATTATAATGACGATTATATGTCGCGTGGCAGGTGGGTAAATACAATATCGGGAGGTTCTAAAAAAAATCCGCACTATAACGGGTTGAATATTCCTGTAGATATTGCATTTGCTTTCCATACCGATGCCGGCACGTTTCTAACCGATTCTATTGTGGGTACGCTGGCCATTTATACCAGATATTCCAATGGTTCCGATCAATATCCCGATGGCAACAGCCGTCTTACCGCTAGAGAAATGAATGATATAATTCAGACACAGATTGTAGATGATATACGGGCGCAGTTTGAACCGCAATGGAGCCGCAGAGGGTTGTGGGACCGCTCTTATGCAGAGTCACGAACCCCCAATGTGCCCTCTATGTTGCTGGAGCTTCTTTCTCACCAGAATTTTGCCGATATGAAATACGGTCTCGATCCCTCGTTCCGCTTTACCGTGAGCCGTGCTATTTATAAAGGAATGGTAAAATATCTTAGCGAGGTAAATGGTACTAATTATGTAATACAGCCGCTTCCGGTTAAGAATTTTGCGGCCATGTTGGTGCCCGGAAAGAATAAAACCGCTGTTACAAAAGATGGTTCTTTATCCGTAGCCGTGCAATTAACATGGAGTCCTGTGGCAGATCCGCTGGAGGCTACTGCCGTGGCTAAAAAATATGTAGTGTATACCAGAGTTGATAAAGAGATGTATGGCAAAGGCAGGGTAGATACTGTGGTGCAGGAAAGTGGCTTTGACAACGGCATTGTGGTAACCGATTCTTCTGCGGTTATTACTATTGAGCCGGGCCGGATTTATAGCTTTAAGATTGCGGCCCTTAATGAAGGGGGAATCTCTTTCCCATCCGAAATTCTTTCGGTTGGTGTCCCGGTAGGGGTTAATCCGCTATCGGAAAATAGAAAGGCCTTAATCATAAACGGATTTGAGAGGGTTTCCGCACCGGCTTCTTTTCAGTCTAAAGATTCTACGTTAGCAGGTTTTTATGACGGACTCGACCATGGCGTTCCTTATATAAAAGATTTCTCATACATAGGAAGCCAGCATGAATTCCGGCGTGAGATTCCGTGGATGGATGATGATGCTCCCGGATTTGGTGCCTCTTACGCTAATTATGAAGGTAAAGTAATTGCCGGAAATACATTTGATTACCCGTATGTGCACGGAAAGGCTTTTATGAAACAGGGTTACGCTTTTGTATCGGCTTCCGCAGGTGCAGTCATTGCAAATAAAGTTAGGGTAAACAGATTTCCGATTGTTGATATTATAATGGGAAAGCAGGTGCAGACCAAGATGGGGCGCGGCGTAATGCCGGTGAAATACGAGGTATTTCCTGTTGCTTTGCGAAACGTTCTTATCGAATATTGTAACGGTGGAGGAAATTTGTTGGTATCGGGAGCCTATATTGCCACCGATTTGTGGGATAGTTACAATGTCTCCGATAAGGGGAAGAAATTTGCCACCGATATTTTGAAATATAAATGGATGACCCATTATGCCAGTACGGACGGCGGTGTAAAGAGTGTTTCCAACCCGTATGGTTTTATCGGGCGTTTTGGATTCCATACCCGGTTGAATGATAAGGTATACGCAGTAGAATCTGCCGATGCACTTGTTCCCGCATCCAAAGATGCATTTACCATTTTCCGTTATACCGATAATAATATTTCTGCCGGAGTTGCCTATAAAGGGGCCTACAAAACGGTTTCATTAGGCTTCCCGATAGAAACACTTAAAACGCAGGCAGAAATAGACCGCCTCATGGCGGAGATTATCCGGTTTTTTGAGTAGTTACATGATTATTTTAGAACTTAAAAACATAACAAATGACTAAAGAAAGAGAGTTAGAGATTATTGAGCTGATACATAAAGAGGTAAAGCCTGCTTTGGGATGTACCGAGCCTGTGGCTGTAGCATTGGCTGTTGCCCGTTCATGTGAAGCATTGCGTGAAAAAGGGATTGCCGTAGAAAAACTAGATGTGGAGGTGAGTGCAAATATCCTTAAAAACGGTATGGGGGTAGGAATCCCCGGCACAGGTATGATTGGACTGCATATTGCTTCTGCTTTGGGAGCTACCTGCGGAAAATCCAAATACAAATTGGAGGTGCTCAAAGAACTGGACGAGAAATCCATTCAGGAGGCTAAAAAAATGGTCTCCGATAAAAATGTAAAGATTTCCCTTGCGAATACCACCACTAAATTATACATAGAGGCTACCGCTATTGGAAAAGAGGGGGAACACAAATCCACCACGATCATTAAAGATAATCATGATTCCATTATCTCGGTTATACGAGATGGAGAAGAATTGCTGGTTGTAGAGACCTCTAAAGAGAAAAATGCCGATGGCTCTGCTGCTGTTGTTGCTCAGGATAAAACAACACTCGATTATAAACTTACTGTTGAGGAGATTCTGAATTTTGCCCAACAGGCAGATCTTAAAGACATAGCATTTATTCTAGAGTCCGTAAAATTAAATCAGGCCCTCTCTTTAGAAGGATTACTGGGAGATTACGGCCTTAAAGTTGGTAAAACCATTGCCTCAACAGGTCACCGGGAATTATTTGGTACATCCATCCTTACCCATGCCATGGCTGCTACGGCTGCTGCATCCGATGCCCGTATGGCGGGCTGCATTCTCCCTGCCATGAGCAATTCAGGCAGTGGAAATCAGGGAATTACCGTAACAATGCCTGTGATTGCATTTGCCGGTAAGATTGGGGCTACAGAGGAACAACTGGCCCGTGCTCTGGTATTAAGCCATCTGATAGCCATTCATATTAAAGGATATCTTGGTAAACTATCTGCCCTTTGCGGATGCGTTATTGCCTCTACAGGCTCATCTTGCGGTATTGTTTACCTGAAAGGGGGCGGATACAAACAAGTTTGCTCAGCCATTAAGAACATGATTGGAAACATTACCGGCATGGTTTGCGACGGTGCAAAAGTGGGTTGCGCCCTAAAAGTAGCATCGGGTGTCTCTTCCGCAGTGCAGGCTGCAATTTTGGCTATGGATAACATCTGCATCTCCTCAAACGACGGGATCATAGATGAAGACATAGAAAAAACCATTCACAATCTTGGTGCAATTGGTTCCCGCGGCATGCAGGTAACCGACAAAATGATTCTGGATATCATGGTTTGTAAATAACCGGGGATACGATTATACAATTACGCCATATGGCCTTACGGATATTCGTAAAGCCATATGGCGTAACTGCTTTTATGATATGAGGAGAGATCATTATTTACAAAGTTGGCCATAAATCACCAAGTTCCCATGTGTTGCAGGTTGATGATTTATGGCCATTTTCTTTTCTGGCTGGCATCTTTAGTTGCAGCCTTTGTGCTCCAATGCCGCTTTTACAAACGCCACAAAAATAGGTTGCGGACGTTCTACGGTACTTTTTAACTCCGGATGGAACTGTACCCCAATAAAGAACGGATGGGTTGGAAGCTCTATAATCTCTACCAGACCGGTTTCGGGATTTCTACCGCTCAAAACCATACCGGCATTTTCTAGCAGTTCTATGTAGTTGTTGTTAAATTCATAGCGGTGTCTGTGTCTCTCCGATATTCTGTCCGAACCATAGATCCGGTATGCTAATGTGTCCTCTTTAATGTCACACTCGTATCCACCCAGTCTCATGGTACCTCCCTTTCTGGTAAGGGTTTTCTGCTCTTCCATAAGGTCTATTACTGGGTTTTGGGTGGTGGGGTTTATTTCTGTTGTCATTGCGTCTTTTAACCCCAGTACATTGCGGGCGTATTCTACAACGGCCATTTGCATACCCAGACAAATTCCAAAGAACGGAATTCTATTTTCGCGGGCATATTTTACAGCAAGAATTTTTCCCTCAATACCTCTCTCTCCAAAGCCGGGAGCTACCAGAATGCCGTCCATGCCGGTTAGCTTTTCCATGATGTTGGTGCTATCTATAAATTCACTATGAATTGTGTGTACGTTTACTTTGCATTCATTTACAGCCCCTGCGTGGATAAAAGATTCCAAAATAGATTTATAGGCATCCTGCAATTCTACATATTTACCAACCAGGGCTATATTTACTTCATGTTTGGGATTAAACAGCCTTTGCAAAAAGGCACTCCAGTCTTTAAGATCGGGGGTAGGAAGATCCTTCAGCCCAAGTTTTTGAATAACAATCTCATCCAGCTTTTCTTTCATCATGGTAAGGGGAACTTCGTAAATGCTTTTTGCATCTATAGATTCAATCACCGCATTGGGTTTTACATTGCAGAAAAGAGCCACTTTCCGTTTTACATCTGCCGGAATGGGATGTTCCGTACGGCACACGATAATATCCGGATTGACTCCTGCCTGCTGCAACATTCTTACTGAGTGTTGGGTAGGCTTGGTCTTTAGCTCTTTGGCTGCGTTCAGAAACGGTACAAGAGTAAGGTGGATGGTTACGCAGTCTTCATCGGGCAGTTCCCATTGCAACTGCCTTACGGCCTCTACAAACGGAGTAGATTCTATATCGCCTACGGTTCCCCCCAGCTCGGTGATAACAACATCGTATTTTCCCGATTTGCCCAGCAGGAGCATTCTCCGTTTAATCTCGTCGGTAATGTGTGGGATAATCTGAACTGTTTTACCCAGATAGGCCCCTTCCCGCTCTTTATCAATCACGGTCTTATAAATTTTCCCTGTTGTTACATTGTTTGCTTTGGACGTGAAAACATTTAGAAAACGTTCGTAATGCCCCAGATCAAGATCTGTTTCGGCACCATCTTCGGTTACGTAGCACTCTCCGTGCTCATATGGATTTAACGTACCCGGATCGATATTGATATATGGATCAAATTTCTGGATTGTAACCCTTAATTTTCTTGCTTGTAATAACTTAGCTAAGGATGCGGCAATAATGCCTTTCCCAAGAGAAGAGGCTACTCCTCCCGATACAAAAATATACTTGGTGCTCATACGAATTAATTTGGATTTGTGTTATCGGGATGCAAAGATAAAGGGAAAATTCTTACCATGCAAGTTGTAAAATTGAATTAAGTCATTATGAGAGATAATTTTTAACTTTGCAACTGATATATTTTAAGATGAAGACTTATAAAGAAAATTTTGTTGTAAAATGGCATGAGATTGACGGAGGTATGGAGCTGAAGCCATATGCTTTTATGAATATGGCACAGGAGGTTGCCAATGTGCATTCCGCCATGCTTAAATTTGGTTATAAAGAGCTGATTGCGTTAAATGAAATATGGGTGTTAAGTAGGATAAAAATCCAATATATGCAGCCGCCGAAGTGGGGCGATTGTGTAAGTATGGAGACATGGCACAAAGGAAAATACGGCCTTTGCTGGCTGAGAGATTTCTCTCTGTGCAACCAGGCGGGGGAGGAGATTGCCGTGGCTACCAGCTCTTGGGTTATTATGAATACAAATACCCGGCGCATAGAGCGGAATACTATTTTTGAGAGGAGTCCCGATATTATTAACCTTACCGGCAGTCGAAATGTAATTGATCCGCCTTGCGATAAAATAGCGGTTGTACCCGATCCGGAATTTGTGCGCAATCATCATGTAATGTATTCCGATATTGATTTTAACCTGCACGCCAACAACGCCAAATACATAGAGTGGATTATGGATAGTATCCCTTTGGAGTATTTTAAACAATATAAATTTAGGGAGATGCAGGTTAATTATATCTCTGAGGCCAAATTCGGAGATGTTATAAAAATTTCCAAACACGAAATACCGCTTTCCGACAGGGAATTGAAAATTTATTATCAGGGAAGCCGTGACGGAGCCTTGGTGTTTCAGGGAGAGCTGGTGCTTGCAAATTAAAAGAAAAGTTGCCGATAAAAGTGCCGGAATGCAGTAAAACAGCATTTAGGAAGCTTTTAGCAGCAACTTTTTTGTTTTGTAGGCGGGCCTATAAGCCGGATCCTGTACTTTAAGCTGGTGCAAGCACCCCATAAAGCTTCTATCATTTATCTAGTGCAGCCTACCCCCCGGCAACGGGCGAGCAACCCTTAACTGTCGGTATACATGGCCTTGCAGATTGTAGTAGAGTACCATATATATGTTGCCATACATATCTGTGAGCTCTTACCTCCCTTTTTCACCCTTACCATACGGTTTCCCGCATGGCGGTCATTTTCTGTTACCCTTGCATAAACTTTCGCCCATCTGTGCTTTCCACAGTACAATGCTCTTCTCTGTCCGGACTTTCCTCCAGGTTTCCCCAGCGATAGAACGACCCGCCGAGAGGGCAAAGGTAATAAAAAAACAATGCGCTGTGATGTAGCAGGTATAAAAATTGATGTTATATTTGCAGCACTTATTATCAAAAACAAACATGTCAAACTATTTATTTCATATTATCAATACATTGTTTCTATCGCTTTTTTTTACAAATGCTATGTTTCCACAGACAAAAGGAGCTGTAAGTCAGCCTAAACAATACTCGGTAAAAGTGATGGAGACATTGCCCCACGATAGAGGCGGATATACGCAGGGGTTGTTCTTTCATGACGGACAATTGTATGAGAGCGATGGGCAATACGGAACATCGAGTTTCAGAAAGGTGGAACTTGCAACCGGAAAAATTTTACGCAGGCTTAATTTTGATGCCAAGTATTTTGTAGAGGGTTCCTGTGCCATTGACGGGCGCCTTTATATTCTTACATGGAAAGAGAACAAATGTTTTGTGTATGATATAAATAGCTTTAAGTATTTGGGCGAATTATATAATCCGCATGAAGGGTGGGGGCTAACAACCAATGGGAAGGAGCTGATTTTAAGTGATGGAAGTAACAAACTGTTCTTTTTAGATCCCATGACGTTTGTCGTAAAGAAGACTTTATCCGTAACGTTAAAAGGCAAACCTATTGAGTATATTAATGAACTTGAGATGATTAACGGCGATATATGGGCCAATGTGTACGGAGAAGATTATATTGTTATCATTGATCCGGTATCGGGAACCATAAAAGGGACGGTGGATTGCCGGAATATTTTGCCGGGGGCATTGCGCAACGGCACAACAGATGTCTTAAACGGAATAGCATACAATCCTGTAACCAAGGCAATTTACATAACCGGTAAGTACTGGCCTAAAATGTACCGGATAGAAATTGTTGCCAAATAAAATAAATCCATTATCTTTGTCGCCGATAAAAGTGATCGGAACGATTACTTCATTTAATTAATAATATGCTTGGGGGTGCCTTTCGGGCTGAGATTATACCCTTTAAACCTGATGCGGTTAGTACCGCCGTAGGGAGAGCGCGGCTTCATGCCCCACTTTTCGGTTAGAGTTTACACCCTCCGCTTTTAAAAACATTTTTTATGAAAAAATTAATGGTTTTTTGCGGGATTATTATGTTCCCAATTTGTGGCTTTTCACAAGCCGCTGCGCAAAACAAACAGCAGACAGAGTCTGTAAAACAAGACAGGCTGGATAGCATTGTTGTTCATTCAACACGAGCCGGCAGAAATACCCCGGTGGCTTACACTTCCATTACAAAAAAACAAATGCAGGAGCAGGCAGCATCTCATTCGCTCCCTATGTTGCTGGCACTGGAACCATCTGTAGTGGCAACTACCGAGGGGGGACTAGGACTGGGCTACTCAAAATTATCGGTGAGGGGAACAGACGATTCCCGTACCAATGTTACCCTTAACGGAATTGCATTGAATGACGGAGAGAGCCAGCAGGTATTCTGGGTGAATCTCCCTTCTATTCAGGGATTTTTGCAATCGGTACAACTGCAAAGAGGAGTTGGAACCTCTATGAACGGGCCGGGAGCTTTTGGAGCCAGTATCAATATGGAGACAACCTCACCGGGGAGCAAACCGTACGGGGCGGCACAATTTTCACTGGGTTCGTACCAGACCTATATGACTACGATTGCGGCAGGGAGTGGAGTGCTTAAAAACGGCCTCTCTCTGGATGTGATTTACTCGCATAATAGCACCAACGGATATATCCGAAATGCCAAGGCAAATCTGAATTCTCTCTATGCATCGCTGGGATGGAGAAATGATAATAACAGCCTTAAATTCAACTATATATTTGGGGATCAGATTACCGGCATTACATGGGAAGGGGTAGATCCTAAGATGTATGAAAAAGACAGACGATATAATGTTGCGGGACAATATTTTGATGAGGCAGGAAATGTTCACTACTATGATAATGAGACTGATAACTATAAACAGCATTTTGTGCAAGGTGTTTATACCCATCAGTTTAATCCGTACCTTACTTGGAACACCACTTTTAATTTTACAAAAGGGGACGGATATTATGAAAATTATAAATATGATACAAAGTTTTCTAAATATGGTATTGAAAATCAGGTTATTGATAAGATTACTCACAAAAAGAGCGATTTTATCATTCAACAAGCAATGGATAATTACTATTATGCCGCCACTACAAATTTTAACTACACAAAGGGCATTGTAAGGGCTACGGCCGGAGCTGCCTATTCATTTTATGACGGAGATCATTTTGGCGATGTTCTCTGGAGCAAATACAATCAGAATATTCCCGATAATTTTGAGTGGTATATGAATAACGGTAAAAAGAATGATGTGAGTGTATTTATAAAAGCAGAAGTGGATGTTATTGAGAAACTTACAGTATTTGTGGATTTACAGTACAGACATGTTGGGTATAAGTTAGCCGGTCCCGATAAAGACTTTGTCTCTTTAGACTGGGATAAAAATTACAATTTCTTTAATCCAAAAGCAGGGTTAACTTACAATGCCTCTGCGCGCAGCAAATTCTACGCATCGGTTGCCGTAGGTCATAAAGAACCAACCAGAAGTGATATAAAAGAGAGTATTAAAGCCGCAAAGGCAGATGAAATAAAACAGGAGCGTCTTATTGATTATGAAATTGGTTATAAATATATTGCGCCTAAACTAACGGTTTCTGCCAATGTCTATTTTATGGAATACAAAGACCAATTGGTGGCAACGGGCAGATTATCGGAGACGGGGTATGTTATTAAAGAAAATATTCCCGATAGTTACCGTCGCGGTATTGAGCTGGCTGCCGCATGGCAAATTATAAAACCGGTACGATTTGATGCCAATCTAACCCTTTCTCAGAATAAATTGCGTAATTTTACCGCCTATTTCGATACCTACGATAACATTAATGACTGGAACCCTGTTGCTCAGACTACGGAATTTTATTCCAAATCAAACCTCACCCTCTCTCCTGAGATAGTAGGTATGGCAATGGTTACCGTAAACCCTTGTAAAACGGTTTCCCTCTCGCTAAATGCAAAATACGTAGGAAAACAATATATGGATAATTCGTCGGCCGATATTGCAAAAGTTCCTGCATACGTAGTTGCCGGGTTTAACGCCTCCAAAGATTTTAAAATGAAAAATAACTCGGCCCTGCAACTCTCTTTTACCGTAGATAATCTGTTTAACAATACATATTATTCATACGGATGGATTGCCCAATCAAGGTTTATGGATGGCTCCGCACCGGAAATTTATCAGGGAGTTTTTGCGCAGGCAGAAATTAATTTCATAGCAAAAGTAGCTTACAAATTTTAAGATTAAAGGAATGATGGAGTTAGTATATAAGTATATGGAGTATTTCGGATTTTTATCCGGAATACTCTATCTTATATTTGAAATAAGACAAGTAAAGTTAATGTGGCTGGTGGGTGTTCTCTCCGCTATAGCCTATATGATTGTGTTTGCTTCAAGTGAGCTGTATG
>JAVWIB010000024.1:0-27475 GCA_036639755.1 Bacteroidales bacterium | reverse complement strand
TCCATTGATCCGTGTTCTCTTGTTAATGCCAGCAATTGATTCTCATTCATAGAGAAATAGACATACATATCCGAGTTATCGGATACGGTTGTAAGAGGTTGCGGAATGGTTGGCCCAACCAATGCTCCTACTCGGTAAGGAAGTACTCCTATAACTCCGTTGGCAGGGCTTTTTACAACGGTGTAAGAGAGATTATTTTGGGCATTCAACTCCTGTGCCTGCGTTTGTGCAAGCTGTGCTTTGGCCATCAATAACGTATTCTCTGCCGATTGCAATTCAAAATCGGAAATTACACTCTGCGCAAATAACTCTTTTTTGCTATTATAAGTAAGCTGTGCAGTTGCAACACTTGCTTTAGAGGCATTTACATTGGCTGTAGCTGTCATCAGAGCAGCTTTATAAGGTACCTGATCAATAATAAACAGAGTTTGTCCGGTACGAACTGCCTCTCCTTCGGTTACACATAATTTGGAAATAGCACCCGATACCTGGGGGTAAATAGTAATATCCTGACGGCCCCGTATGGTTGCAGAATAAATATTTGATACTTCTTTATCGGATGTTGAAATAGTAATTGCGGCATATTCCGCAACAGGCCTTATTGGTGCGGGCCCTGCGCACGATACTGCTATTAGGCAATATGCAATTAAAATTGCTTGGATAAATCGTCCCTTAAACATATGATTCCTTATTAAAAGTTTTTAGCAGACAAAAGTATTGCAATATATTTGCTTATGCCATATTCAAATAAGAACACAATTGGTGTTTTAGAGAACAATCCGGTTGTGTTTTTGCTAAATCAGGCCTTATTTTTGCAGGAGATTGAATCGGAGTAACCGTATAAAATGATGCAAGCTATTAATCCCCTTTATATTGCAACCGGAGAGAGATTTCTTCTTCTTCATTCCAATTTAAGCTATTTTTACAACACCCCAAGATCTGCAGGGAGTGGTGCCATTATGTTGTGTCAGGGAGGAGAAGCAGATGTTACCATAGATGTGTTTAATGGTAAAATTATGCGCAATACTCAGGTGTTTCTACTTCCCAACTCCATTATGATGTTAACGAATGTCTCTGCTGATTTTCAGGTAACTATTCTTGCCTTTTCCAGAGAATTACTGGATGAGGCATCTTATCATATCCATATGGAGTTTTTCCATTTTATTCATAAGCATCCTGTGTATCATTGCTCCAATGAGCAGGCAGAAGAAGCCAGAAACTGGTTGCAGTCTGCATTTTATGTATATCGGGATAAAGAGAACATGTTCCGGAATATCATTATAAAGAATCGTTTACAGAATATTATTTTAGAGATTTATGATAAAATACAGCGTTCTGTTGAATTGCAGCCCGAGCCAAGCTCGTCCCGCAAACAGGATCTTTTTAATAAATTTATAGCACTGGTACATGATTATGCACCGTTGGAGCGCAGACTTCCGTTTTATGCAGATAAACTTTGTTTGTCTACCCGTTATCTGTCTGCGATTACCAGAATTGTAGCCAAAGTATCGGCCAAGGAGATTATAGACAGATTGGTGGTGCTGCAAATAAAAGTAATGTTGCAATCTACCGATCAATCCATTCAGGAAATAGCCGACCAATTGAACTTTCATGACCAATCCTATCTGGGGCATTATTTCAAAAAACACACGGGAGAATCTCCCTCTGCTTATAGAAAAAAAAAGCTGTTATAACTCCAAAAGACCCTGTGGAATTTCCATTTGCAGAATCCGCTTTTTTGGATCGAATTTTAGAATGAGTTCCTCATGAAACGGAATAAGAAGAGGCTCTGCAGAGTGTGCTTGATCCCGGATAATTTCAAGACAGGGATTGCCCGGATAATCGAGATAATCCGAGATGGTTCCTATTGTTTTTTTAGTTGCATCTTGAACCGTACATCCTATAAGGTAAGCCGCCATATTTTCTTCTTCTACGGTATCATTAACCAAATGGGAGTAAACAAAGATCTCTTTTTTAAGCAGCTCCTCGGCATGAGACAGGTCATTTACGGTCTCAAATTTAATAAAGGCTCCCGATGCCCCTTTGGATTTGAAGTTTTCAATAAAGAAAGGAACCGGTAATCCATCAAAATAGATGAAAACCGGTTCCTTAAAGTTGTAATCTTCTAATAAATCGGAGGTAAGTCTTATAACTACCTCTCCAACCGTATCATAAGATTTTACAATTTGCGCCACAGGCAACAGTATGTTATCTGTTACTGACGACTTCATTGTAATTACGCTTCCGTTGTTTCTGGTGCTGTTTCAGCCTCTGCTGCGGGAGCTGCTGCTGCTTCAGCCTCTGCTTTAGCCTTAGCCTCTGCTTCTGCTTTCGCTGCTGCCTCTTCTGCTTTCTTCTTAGCTAATTCTGCTGCTCTGTCTGCATTAACCTTAATCTCTGCTTCCAATGCTGCTTTTTTAGCGTTCACCTCATTCTGTGAAAGCTGTGATTTTTTCTGACCTACTTTAGCCTCTTTTTCTGCAACCCATGCATTTAATTTAGCCTCAGCCTGCTCAACGGTAAGAGCTCCTTTTTTAACACCCTCAAGAAGATGTTTTTTAAGAAGGATACCTTTGAAAGAGAGGATTCTCTTACAAGTATCGGTAGGTTGTGCACCTTTGTTCATCCAATCCAAAGCCTTATCATTATCAAGAATGATTGTTGCAGGATTTGAATTAGGGTTGTATGAACCAATTAGTTCAATAAAGCGTCCATCGCGTGGAGCTCTGCTATCAGCCACTACAATATGATAAAAAGCAGAATTCTTTTTACCATGACGTGCTAAACGAATTTTTACAGACATAACTGTGAGTTTAAAATGTATTTATTTTTTATAACTTCCTTATCTACTCGAGAAAAGGCGTGCAAATATACGGTATATTTTTATATTTTCATATATATAACTGTAAAAAAAACATGGTAGCTAAAATTTCTTTTAACTACCGTGTTTTTCTTAACCTAAATTTAACCTATGAAAAAACTATTTGACTTATTATATAACAAAGGGCGTGCCAAATTTTTTATAAGTAAATTTATTTTGTGCTTTTTTTTACAATAAGCTCATCCAGTGTTCTTTTAGGAACATGATGAGTACCGTCTTTTTCTCTCCAGTATTTATATTCGTTGTTTTTCAGATCGTCCGTAACAACGGTTTCTTTGGGCTTTCCAAGGGCAATCACCTGTAAAATTTCCAGATTCAGGGGGAGCTGTAACAACGTTTGTAAAGCCTCTCGTTTCACCGATGCTATGATGCATCCGCCATACCCCAACTCTGTTGCCTGCAACAAAATACTCTGGGCGGTGAGGCCGTGGTCGCATGATGCAGATGCGGAGATGTTTGTATCCAAAAGTTGAATGACATAAGCGGCAGGGCGTTCCCCCACCACCGGGCCGTCCCATTCGGTGAGGTATCCGGCCCAGCCAAGTGTGGGGAATATTTTACTGTTGAGTTCCCTATTATTGCTGAAGAAGTATTTCAAAGGCTGAATGTTTCGGGAAGAAGGAGAGAAACGGGTAGCCTCTATCATGAGTTGCAACTCGCTCTCCTGTATTGCCACCTCTTCAAAAAATCGTCGGTAGCTTCTGCTCTTTTTTATTAGTTCCAGCAATTCCATTATCTCCAACCTCCTCCAAGGGCTCTGTATAACTCTATTTTTGCATTATAATATTCTTGTACGGTACTTATAAATGCCATTTGTGCGTTAAAAACTCCGTTTTGGGCCGTTAAAACATCCAGATAAGTTGCATAACCGTTTACCAGCAGATCTACCGAGAATTCATATGCCTTACCCAGTGCCATATATTGTTTGTACTTGTATTTTGCAAGCTCGGCATTGGTGCTTATCTGGCTCATGGCATTGGAAACTTCCATTCCGGCATTCAGTACGGAGGACTTAAAGTTAAGAACCGCCTGTTCGTACTGGTAATATGCTACCTCTTTTTGCGTTCTTAAGGCTCGGCCGTTAAAAATAGGCTGTGCAAGTCCTGCGGCCAGATTCCATGCAGCGGAAGTAATGTTGAACCAGCTCTTTAACTCGGTTGCATCAAGTCCTGTATTGCCGGTTAGCTTAAGGGCAGGATACATGGCTGCTTTTGCGGATCTAAGGTTGTAGTGGTAACTCATAACGGTTTTCTCTGCGGCAAGCACATCGGGCCTGTTTTGCAGCAACTGCGATGAGACACCTAACGGAGGATCGGTTATGTTAATATCCTGAATAGATTCTGTAGTTTCCCTTGTTATGGGACCGGGAACTTTGCCAAGCAGGTAACAAATACTGTTTTCCATAATCCGAATAGCGTTATGAATGGAAGGAATGTAGCCCTGTGCCTCGCAAAGTTGCGCCTGTGCTTGCAATACTGCCACCTCATTCACTTGTGCCGATTCCTTGAGAGCCTTTACGGTCTGATAGTAATCGGTACGATTGCGGATGGTCTCCTCCACCAGCTTTTTCTGAGTATCAAAAGCCACAAGGGCATAATAGGATTGTGCAATATTGGCAATCAGTTGTGTAATAATTGCATTCTTGCTCCCCTGTTGTGCCAGCAGTTCCGCATATTTGGCTTTCTTTGCATTTCTTATCCTGCCCCAGATATCTATCTCCCAAGATGCCGATACGCCAAAGTTGTACAGCTCCCCTGCTGTTGCTCCGCGGTAGTTTCCGTTAAAAGTAGCAGAGGCTCCGGCAGAAAGACTCGGATAAAGAGCTCCTTTACTCTTTTTATAATAGGCTGCCGCCTGATCAATCCGGTATAAGGCAACTTTCAGATCGATATTGTTTGCCAGCCCCTCGTTAATAAGGGCTTGCAGATAGGGATCTGCATAAAAACTCTTCCAGCCGATAGAGGATATATTGGTTGTATCGGCAGAAGCAGATTCCCTTATCAGTGAATCTTTTTCACTTACTTCTACCGGCTGATAATTTTTGATTCCGCATGAAACGGCTATCAGCGAAATAATCGCAAAAACTATTAAATTATGCTTCATGTGTTTTTCCTCCTTTCATTTTTTCATCCAGGGTTCTGAAAATAATAAACATACTAGGAATAACAAAGACTCCGAATAATGTTCCTATAAGCATTCCGCCCGCAGCGGCTATACCAATGGATTTGTTTCCTACTGCACCTGCACCGTTTGCCAGTACAAGGGGAATCATTCCCCCGATAAATGCAAACGAGGTCATAAGGATTGGGCGCAGACGGGCTTTGGCCCCCTGAATTGCAGCATCACGGATACTGAGACCCTGCTCGCGCCGCTGTTTGGCAAATTCCACAATAAGAATACCGTTTTTGGCCAGCAAGCCTATGAGCATGATGAGTGCAACTTGTACATAAATACTATTACCCAGCCCCGTAGGATAGATAAACATAAACACACCGCATACACCTATAAAGAGTGGTAGTAATACGGAGAACGGCAGGATATAACTTTCGTATTGCGCAGCCAGAAGCAGGAATACAAAAATAAAACATAATGCAAAAATCATGGAGGACTGTCCTCCCGATCCTATCTCCTCCCGGGTCATACCGGAGAATGCAAAATCGTAACCGGTAGGAAGATTGGCTCCAACTTCCCGGATGGCCTGAATGGCATCGCCCGAAGCATAACCCGCATTAGGGGCTCCGTTAAGGGTGGTGGCTGTAAACAAGTTATATCTGTTAAGGGTCTGCGGACCAAAAATACGTTTGAAATTTACCAGTGTGCTGATAGGAACCATTTGTCCGGTGGCGTTTCTTACTTTAATGGAATTAATACTTTCCAGAGAGGAACGCTTGCTTGGTTCTGCCTGTACCACAACACGGTAGAACTTGGTGAATCGGTTAAAGTCGGAGGCAATGGAACTTCCGTAATACGATTGCAATGCTGAGAATACATCATTTACGGCAACCCCCGCCAATTTACATTTATCAATATTAATATCAAATTCATACTGCGGATAATTTACGTTAAATACGGAATATGCATACTGAATCTCAGGACGTTTGGATAACTCCCCGATAAACTCCTGCTGTACTTCGTAAAATTTGGAAATACTCCCTCCGGTCTTATCCTGCAACTGCATTTCAAATCCCGATGATACACCGAATCCCGGTACGGAAGGGGGTACAAAGAACATAATCTGAGCCTCTGTTATGTGGGCTGTTTTTGCAAGCAGATCGGTAATAACCACCCCAATGTTTGCATCCGGCCTCTCTTCCCAGTCTTTCAGTCCCATAACCATCATGCCGTAGTTACCGCCGTTGGCACCGCTCATAAGGCTGGTTCCGGCAATGGCAATACGTCCCTCCACATATTCGTTCTCCGCACAGATTTTATTTACTTCGTTTAATACCTGTTCCGTTCTTGTTAGAGAAGTACCTGCAGGCATGGTTATATCTGCCATAATAATTCCCTGGTCTTCGTTAGGAATAAAGGTAGAAGGGGTTTTCTTAATTAAGACAAATGCTCCCAGAGCAAATGCCAGAAGAAGACCCACAGGAATCATGCTCTTTTTGGCAAATAGGCTAAGGACATTTGCATATTTCTCGGTCATGGTATCAAAAGCGGTATTAAAACCCTCCTTGCATCGTTGTACAAAACCTGCCTGTTTTCCATCTTCTTCCCCTTTGTGTTTAATAAGCATAATACAAAGTACCGGACTAAGGGTAAGGGCGTTAATAGCAGAAAGGATTACCGCACAGGCCAGTGTTATAGCAAATTGAGTGTAGAATACTCCCGATGGTCCCCCCATAAAACTAACCGGTACAAATACGGCCGACATCACCAGGGAAATGGAGATAATAGCTCCCGTAATTTCACTCATGGCAGAACGGGTTGCCTTTTTGGTATCATGCTCTCCCGCATGCAGTTTGGCGTGAACCGCCTCTACCACCACAATGGCATCATCCACCACAATACCGATGGCCAGTACCAGCGCAAACAAAGTAAGCAGATTAATGGTAAACCCCAATATATTTAAGAAGAACAGAGTTCCCACCAATGCCACTACGGCCGATATACTTGGAATAATGGTTGATTTTAAATCCTGCAGGAATACCAGAATCACAATAAATACCAGAATGAATGCTTCAATCAGGGTTTTGATAACCTCATGAATGGATGCATCCAAGAATTTATTGGTATTGTACGGAGCAACCCATTTTAATCCGGAAGGGAACTTCTTCTCCATTTCGATCAGGGTTTTCTGAATGTTGTCTACAACCTCTTTCGCATTGGATCCTGCCATCTGATAAATAGCAAATCCAACACCCGGTTTATCTTGGGCGGTTGTTTTAATGGAATAGTTAAATGCTCCCAGTTCTACCCGGGCAACATCTTTCAGTTTAAGGATTCTTCCGTCGGGGAAAGCCTTTATAACTATATTTTCGTACTCGGAAACATCATCATATTTTCCTTTGTATGTAATTGTGTACTCAAAAGGGGCATTTGATTGCTCTCCAAATTTACCCGGAGCCGCCTCTATATTTTGCTCCTGAATAGCCCCTATAACATCGTTAGGAACCAAATTGAGAGAGGATAATTTATCGGGATCCAACCAAATACGCATTGAATAATCGCCTGATCCGAATATGCTCACTTTACCCACTCCGTTTACACGTTGCAGTTCGGGGTAGACATTAATACGGGTGTAGTTTTCTACAAAAGTCTGGTCATAATCGGGATTCTCAGAGTAAATACTCATAAGCAGCAAGATATTATTCTGCATCTTAAGCGTTGTGATACCGTAATTATTAACCATTGCAGGTAATTTGCTGGAAGCTGCCGCCACACGGTTTTGGACGTTTACAGATGCCATATTAGCATCGGTTCCGGTTTCAAAATAGACCTGGATATGTGCGCTACCGTCATTGCCGGCTGTAGAGACAATATAGGTCATTTTTTCCACACCGTTAATCTCCTCTTCCAACGGTGCAATTACGCTTTTTAGTACAGTTTCCGCATTAGCTCCGGGATAACGTGCCGTTACCTCTACAATAGGGGGGGCGATCTCCGGATACTGGGTAATTGGTAATGAAACCAATCCCAAAACTCCGGCAATTGTTATAAAAATGGATATAACGGTTGCCAGAACAGGCCTTTCTAATATTTTCTGTAGCATGTTAGTTCAGTTTAGGTTTTATGGTTTGTCCGTCTCTGAGTTTTGCAACACCTCCAACAACTATTTTATCTCCTCTCTGCAGGTTGGTAACCACATACTCTTCTGCGGTTTTTCCGGCTACTTCTATACTGGTGCTCTTAATTATATTATCATCTCCAACAAGATAGGCCATAATTTTATCCTGCAACTCATATGTGGCACTCTGTGGGATGGCAATAGCCCCTTTATATAGAGTAGGGAACCGGAGAATCCCGCTGCTTCCCGATAATATTTCTGTTTTTGGATTCGGGAAAATAACCTTCACCTGAATAGACCCGGTAGCCCTGTCTATAATTCCCGATGCATTCATGAGCCTCCCTTTTTGTGAATACTGAGTACCGTCTGCCAGAATGAGATCTACGTAACCATTCTCGGTATTATTAGCCTCCGGAACTTTTCTTAATTCCATAACAAGTTTCTCATCTATAGAGAAATAGGCCGATATATCACCCAGCCCCGATACGGTAGTAAGCGGCTCTTGACCGCTTGCGCTGACAAGGCTTCCTACCCTTATCGGAATAACCCCCAGTAATCCCTCTACCGGAGAGGTAATGCGGGTATAGCTTAAGTTAATAAGGGCATTTTCGTATTCTGCTTTGGATTGTATAAGCTGAGCTTTTGCAGCTTCCAGTTTGCTTTTTGCACTTTTTAATTCAAATGGGCTGATAATTCCTTTTGCAACCAGAGGGGTTAGTTTCTCTACCTCCAATGTAGCGTTGGCCAATTGTGCCTGGGAAGCCTGAATCCCGGCCTGAGCAGCGTTTACCTGCTGTTTATAATCCGCATCTGCTATCTGAAAGATAAGTTCTCCTTTTTTTACATGCGACCCTTCCAATTTTAGAATTTTGTCTATGTAGCCGGTAATACGGGGTCTGATTTCAATCACGTCCTGACTTTGGATGGTGGTTGAGAACTCTTTGTAAACCGTTACGGTTGAAGTGTCGAGAGTTTGCACCAGATATTCAGGAGCACTTTCCTCGGCAGTGCCCTTGTTTTGGGAACAAGAACATATCGTAACTGCCAATGCTGATATACAGCATCCGGCAGCTAGTTTTTTTAGTTGAATCATAAAGTTATAGGTTATTCTATTACTAATTACTAATTATTCTTTAACGGGAGTTATACTTATTATTTTTACCGGATTTACGGGGAGGTTTTTACCCCCTGCCGTAGGTACATTTGCTATTTTATCAACTACATCCAGACCGCTTACGGTCTCTCCGAATACACTGTAATCACCGTCTAGCTGTGCGCACGCCTCAGGACTCTCCACAATATAGAACTGCGATCCGCTCGATTCCCTGTTGGGGTTTGAAGTATCGGGTCTGCGGGCTGCGGCAAGTGCCCCTTTTTTATGTTTGAACTGAGGGAGAATTTCTGCCGGAATGGTGTATCCCGGTCCGCCGGTGCCGTACTGAGCCGTAGCAATAGTAGAATCTTTTGTATAAGGATCTCCAACCTGAATCATGAAATTCTTAATCACTCTGTGAAACAGAATGTTGTCATAAAATCTTTCCGATGCCAGTTTTATAAAATTATCTCTGTGCAAGGGGGTTTCTTTGTATAATTTTACCCTTATGGTTCCTTCTGAGGTAACGATGTCAAAAACAGGTTCCTCTGATAAAGTAGCCGGGTCAAAAGCAAGAGTCGTGTTGTCTGCAACCTGTGAGGATCCCTCTTTTTGTCCCTCCGGTTGAACAGTTTCTCCGGTTTTAGCGTTTTTACAGGAGAAAAAAGAAAGTGAAATAAAGACTAGTAAACTGATAATTTTGAATCTCATATTGTTATCTATTAAGGTTTATAATACTAAGGAACAAAATTAGTTAAATATTTTTGTTTTTCGTATCTTTGAGAGGTTAATTTCATTTTATGAAGAGAATAATAATCTGCATCCTATTTATAATTACTTTGAATCTTGCTGCCGGGGCTCAATCGGTTGGATTGGTGCTGAGTGGAGGCGGGGCTAAAGGGTTGTCTCATATAGGAGTTATAAAGGCGTTGGAGGAGAATGATATTCCAATCGATTATATCTGCGGAACCTCTATGGGAGCTATTGTGGGCGGACTTTATTCAATAGGGTTGAGTCCCGATGAAATGTTAACCTTGTTCCGTTCACCTGAGTTTGAATCGTGGTACAAAGGGATGCCTGAGCAGGCGTACGCCACCTATTTTTATCGGGATGATCCCTCTCCTAAAATGTTTAGTTTTTCATTTGCAAAAAAGAATGATAAAATAAAGATAGACCTCCCCACCAGTCTTGTTCCTCCGTATTCTATGGATCTGGCTGTAATGCAAATATTTACATCACCGGCATCTGCCTGTAAGTATAATTTTGACAGTCTTATGATTCCGTTTTTTTGTGTTGCTTCCGATATCGCCCGCAAAGAACCTCGTATTATGGAGAGCGGAGATTTGGGTGCTGCAATAAGGGCATCCATGACTTATCCTTTTTATTTTAAGCCCATTACTATAGACTCTACTCTCCTTTTTGATGGCGGATTTTACAATAATTTTCCGTGGGATATTATGGAGAAAAAATACAGTCCCCATTATATTATCGGGGCAAAATGTGTAGTGGGAGACTTAAAAATAGACGAGGAAGATGTGGTTACCCAGGTTACCAACATGCTTATGGTGCAGACTGATTATGATATACCAACCGAAAAAGGGATTGTCATTCATAAGAAATACCCCTACGGCATTATGGATTTTAATAAACTGGATGAAATTGTAGAGATGGGTTACCGGAATGCTCTGCCGTACATAGCAGAAATTAAGAAGAAAGTACAACGCAAAAGAAATCAGAAGCAATTGGATTCCATGCGCCTTGGGTTCAGAACACAATGTAATGAGGTGCGATTTTTTAGAGATTTGGAGATATCAGGTAATTTAAATGCCTCGGAGACACATTTTATAGATAGAACAATCCGAAATGATGAGGTGGCCGATTTTGATTTTAATAAATTAAAACGAGGTTACTATCGGGTGATTGCCAGTAATATGCTAAAGACGTTCTATCCCTCTTTTCAGGAGTTGAACGATTCTCTGTTTATGCTTAAATTAAAGGTAACAAAGGCCTCTCCGTTTAATGTTTCAATAGGGGGGAATATATCGTCGTCCTCTCTCAATCAAGGTTATATTGGAGCAGCCTATACTCATCTGGCACGGAATCCGTGGAAAATATCGCTCGGCTTAAATCTGGGTAAATATTATAAGGGGGGAGACGTACGGTGGCGACATGATATTAGTGTAAAACCTCTGGCTTTTTATGATGCTCAGTTTGTGATACATCAGTTTGATTATTACAATGGGAACCAGAATCTTTTTACTCCCGATAAAATCCCCAATAATGTGCAGCAACGGGAAGTTTTTCTTAAAATAGGGATGGGAACTCCCTTGGCAATTAAGCGCAATCTTTTGTTTCGGATTGATTTTGTAATGGGACGGGAGCAGTTCCGTTACTTTCCCGTGGAAAATTTTACCGTAAAAGATATTCCGGACAGGACACAGATAGACCTCTTTTCATCTTCTTTTTCAATACAAAGAAACACTCAGAATTATCTGATTTACCCAACCGAGGGAAAAAAAGAGTTATTATCGTTCCGATATACCTATGGGAAAGAGGGGTATGAGCCGGGAAGCACAACTTATAAGGGGAAATCCTTAAGGGGGATCAAGCATGGGATGCCGCTTTTAAAATTCAGCGTGGATTCTTATATAAAAATTTCCCCCTTTTTCCGTCTTGGGTATTTGGTAGATGTTGTCTTATCCAATAATAACGATATGTCCAACTATCTTTCCACATTGCTTTATATGCCCTCTTTTGAACCCATTCCTCACAGTAAAACCTTGATGATGACGAATTACAGGGCTAACAGCTATGTGGGGATAGGACTCTCACCTGTCTTTTTATTTACAAAAACATTTTATATCCATACAACATTCTCTTATTTTCAACCATATCAGCAATTGCGGGCATTAAAGGGTGGGGCATATGAATATAGTAAGCGGTTTCCGGTTGGGGGGATTATTGCCAATATGGCTCTTGCCTGGCAATCGCCCATTGGTCCCGTCTCTTTTTCTACATCCTATTATCAGCGGGGGGAATATAATAAATGGTACCCGCAATTAAATATAGGGTTCCTGTTGTTTAAGAAGAAGGCTTTGGAGAATTAACAAGCAAAACGATTTAAGAAACTAAAAAAATCTATGGGTAGTCCATTAAAAAAACTGGCGGGCGAAACTGTAATTTACGGATTGAGCACAATCATGGCAAGGATGATCAACTTTTTCTTTGTCCCTATTTACACAAGAATTTTATCGCAGGAGGGCTACGGTTCTTACTCCGAGATCATGTCTTACATTGCCGTATTACAGGTGGCACTGGTTCTGGGGTTGGAAACAGGATGCTTTAAGTTTGCCAACAATACAAAAAATGAAAATCCGGAAAAACCTTTTTCCACATCGCTCATTACCGTTTTTTGTACATCGTTCTTCTTTGTTGTGTTCATGGTGCTCTTCTCCAAAGAGCTGGCCTCCGGAATGGGGTATGAGGGATATTCAACCATGATGCTTTATGCGGGGGGAGTACTGGCGCTGGATGCTGTTACGGCTATCCTGTTTGCCCGATTACGGTTTTATCAGAAAGCTCTCAAATTTGCATTGTTCAAAACGGTTAAAATCTTAAGTGAACTTGGCTTTAACTTGTTGCTGTTTTTTGTGGTGCCGGGTTATCTGCAAAATCATCCCGATTCTCTGTTATTGAACTTTATTCCGGCAACGCCCGATTTCTCTTATATCATTTTTGCCGTTTTCCTGAGTTGTATCATGTGTACCATTTTGTTTATTCCCGATTTGCTTAAGATGAAACTTTCATTCAGCAAAAATCTGTGGAAACAAATGATGATTTACTCGCTGCCACTTATGATAGCAGGGTTGCCCGGCATTGTTAATGAGAGTCTGGACAGGATTCTGTTCCGTTTCTTTGCCCCGGCAGATGTGGTCTGGAGGGCAGATCTGGGGGTTTATCAGGCAGCGGTAAAGCTGGCGGTTATCATGAATCTGTTTATTCAGATGTTTCGGTATGCTGCCGAGCCGTTCTTTTTTGCCAGAGGAAAAAATAAAGAATTGCTGGCCAGTGTAATGGAGTATTTTGTGGCTTTTTGCATGCTCATCTTCCTGGGGGTTGTACTTTATATAGATGTGATAGGATTGTTGCTCGGGCAGGACTTTAGAGAGGCCATTGATACGGTTCCGTTTATGCTTATCTCTTACATGTTACTGGGGATATTATTTAATGTCTCCATGTGGTACAAATTAAGTGGGCAGACAAAATATGCCATTAATATAACAATATCGGGATTAACCGTAACGGCAATTATTAATATTGTATTTATGCCGTATTTCTCTTACTGGGCATCTGTTTGGGGGCATGTCTTAAGCTGTCTTACTATGCTCATATACAGTGTCTATCTGGGTAATAAATATTATCCGATTCCATATAAGTGGGGGAGAATCTGCAAATATGTTGCGGTTGCGCTGGCGTTATTTGCCGTATCTGTTTTATTGCACAAAGCAGTTCCGCAGATGCCTCTTATGATTAAATTTGCCGTTCACACCGTATTGCTGGGAGTTTATCTTGCGTACTGGATGTGGGACAGCGGTTTGTATGTGCGTTTTGTGGTGGGAAAAAAATTATAAAATAAATAAATTATGCAGGTTAAAATTGTAAATAAGAGTGTGTTTGAGACTCCGGCTTATGCAACGGAGCTTTCTGCCGGAATGGATCTTAAAGCCAATATGGAAGCTTCTGTAGAACTTGGTTCTTTGGACAGAGCCATGATTCCTACCGGATTGTATATTGAGCTGCCTGCCGGTTACGAGGCGCAGATACGTCCCCGCAGCGGCCTTGCCGCTAAATACGGAGTAACGGTATGCAACAGCCCCGGCACGATAGATGCCGATTACCGAGGTGAGATAAAAGTGATTTTGGTGAACCTTTCCAAAACTCCGTTTGTCATTAATCCCGGTGAACGAATTGCCCAGATGGTAATTGCAAAATATGAAAAGATAGAATGGCTTCCGGTAAATGAATTGGGTGACACCTCCAGAGGTGCCGGAGGATTTGGCTCTACCGGTGCAAAATAAAGAATAATTAGTAGGAATAGGAGAATTAATGATGGAAAAATTGACACTTAGTATAAATGGCGCAACGTGTATTCAATGCGGCAGATGCGTAAAAGTTTGTCCGGCCCATATCTTAAAAATGGACAACAAACAGGTGATAGTTTCAGCAATTGAAGATTGTATAAAATGCGGACACTGTGCCGCTGTGTGCCCTACGGGTGCAATAGAGCACTCTTTATTTCCGGCTTCAAAAATCCATAAGATTGATTATACCCAATATCCTACCCCGGATCAGATGGAGCTTATTTGCCGGGGAAGGCGTTCCAACAGGGCATTTAACGGAAAACCGGTGCCGCAGCAGATGGTGCAACGCATTCTGGAGGCTGCGCATAGGGCTCCCACTGCCAGCAATCTGCAGCAGGTAGCATTTACCTTTGTCTCCAATCCGCAGGTTCTGCACGATATAAGCCAATATACGTTGGATGTATTTGCCTCCATAGAGAAAAAACTTACCAATCCGCTGCTCAAGCCGGTTCTTAAGATGATGATTCCCGATGCATACCGCTATCTCCCTAAATTTAAACAGATGCGCAGCGAGTTTGCCAAAGGAAATGATTTTATCCTGCGCGGAGCTGCTGCGGTATTGTTTATCCATACTCCCGATGGGAATAAATTTGGATGCGATGATTGCAATCTGGCTTATCAGAACGGTTCACTTATGGCAGAAAGTCTGGGAGTCAGCCAGTTTTATACGGGATTTGTATGCACGGCCATAGGACAGGATAAAGAGCGGAAACTGGCTAAAATGCTTGGAATAGAGGGGAAGATTCATGCGGGGATGGCACTGGGTATGACGGAATTCCGTTATCCTAATTATATAGATAAGAAAGATATAAATGTGAAAATGATATTATAATTTTTAAGAAAATCAAATGACTAATTTAGAGATTCCACAGCTATACGAGTTATATATTTCGTCTACGGGCGTTTGTACCGATACCAGAAGTATTAAAGAGGGATGTATGTTTTTCGCCCTTAAAGGAGAGACATTTAACGGGAATGATTTTGCACAGCAGGCATTACTGCAAGGGGCAAAATATGTGGTGGCAGATGATCCGCAGGTGTATGGCCGGTGGGAGGAGAGCAGAGTTCCTAAAATGGAATTGAAATCTGCTCAGCAGCAGGGGGGGGCTTTGCAGCAAGGCGGCATGACGGCAGCGGATTTGGGCAAGGCGGCAGTTGAGCAAACAGAACCTCAGATGGTTGAAATATCGGCTATGATTCTGGTTGATAATGTGCTGGAGACCATTCAGCAGCTTGCCCGTTATCACAGGTTGCGCTTTAAGATTCCTGTAATAGCCCTTACCGGTACCAATGGCAAAACAACTACCAAGGAGCTTATTACGGCGGCCCTTTCTGCAAAATATAAAGTAGTTTCAACAATCGGGAATCTGAATAATCATATAGGGGTACCCCTCTCTTTATTTAATATTAACAGCCAGACCCAGATAGCGGTGATAGAGATGGGGGCCAGTGCTCCGGGAGAAATTCAGACATTGGTACGGCTGGTGTGCCCTAGTTTTGGACTTATTACCAATGTAGGAAAGGCACACTTGTTGGGGTTCGGCTCTTTTGAGGGGGTTAAAAAAACCAAGGGTGAATTGTATGATAATCTGTTAGAATATAGAAAGATAGCCTTTGTAAATATAGATAATCCTCATCTTATGGAGATGGTTTCGCAACGTCCTACCATGCAGATTGTCCCTTATGGAATTCAGAATGACGGAGTGCGTATTATAAAGGATAAAGAGGGTTCTCCGTTTCTTAAATTGATAATTCCAAATCCGTGTGCAATAGCTGTTTGCGAAAATATTAATAGCGAAATAAGTGAGCAGATTGCACGGGAAAACGGTATTACAAGAGAGTGTTGCGAGCCTGCTCAGATTGAGATAAATACCCATTTGATAGGTGATTATAATGCCGATAATCTAATAGCAGCTTTGTGCATTTCCACCTATTTTGCGGTGCCTACAAAAGATGCTGTCCGCGCTCTGGAGGCTTATGTTCCTTCTAATAATCGCTCTCAAATGACTAAGACAGAGCGAAATACCCTTATCATAGATGCTTATAATGCAAACCCTACCAGTATGAGAGCTTCGCTGGAGAATTTTGCCGGATTGAATCTTACAAATAAGATGTTGATTCTGGGGGATATGCGTGAACTTGGAGCCGATTCTTTGGCGGAGCATGTTGAGATTATAAAGCTGGTACTCTCTATGGATGTAAAGCGGATCTATCTGGTAGGAGGGGAATTTGCAAAGGCGTATGAACAATTATCGGGAACCAAAGAGAGTGCCCCGGTATTACAAGGCAAGGCAGCCATTGAGTTGTTTGAAGATTCTTTAATATTGCGCGAAAAGCTCTCTCAGGCACCACCGGTATCTGCCTCTATTCTCATAAAAGGTTCTAACGGCATTAAACTCGGGCGGATTTTTGATGTGTTATAACTCTTCCCGATATTTTTTTGGGGAAATTCCCGTATGTTTTTTAAAGAATTTTCCAAAGGAGGCCTGATCTGCAAAGTTCAGCCGGTCTGTTATCTGCTGCAATGTAACGCAAGGAGTACGGAGCATGATTTTAGCCTCGGTAATGAGGTTGGAGGCAAGCCAGTATCCGGCGGTTTTATTGGATTTCTCTTTTAGGATCAGGGAGAGGTATTGGGTACTTATACATAATTTTCCGGCATAAAAGGAGGGGGCATGTTCTTTTTTACCATATTCGTTCATCAGACTGATAAAATCTTGGATGACAAGATCTTTTCTGGAAATCTTATGTGGTTCTGTACGGTTTTTATGAATGGCTGTAATAATGTTCCCCAGCTCCAGTATAAAATTATAAAATGTATTAACAAGCATTTCTTTGCGGTAATTGTGCTCTTTTTGCTTGAGATAATGGATGATTCGTTCTATACTCTGTTGTAAAGTTTGTGTGTGATGCTCGGACAGTTCTACGGCCGGACTATTTCGTATATCGGTAAAATGGGTAATGGGCACCGGTTTGGTATCAAGGGTGATCTCCTCTATGAACCGTTTGGAAACCAGTAGTTCATAACATGCCAGATCGTTGCTTTTCATTAGATAATTTAAGGTTCCCGGAATAAAAATTTCCACCAGCGTGTTTCGGGTTAACCGATAGGTTGTATAATCAATCATAAGTTCCAGCTCCCCCTCCATAATAAGGATAAAACGGATCATATTGGGATTATCAAAAGCCGGCTTAAGGGGAAACCTGCCGGAAATATCTATAATGGAGGGCTTGATAACGGTAATAATAAGCTCTTCATTAAAATAAAATTTCTCTATCGGTTGAATGCTTTCCATCTTGTTGATTGTAATTTTTAGCAAATATACTATAATATTGGAATAAAATTTGTGTTTTAAATCTTGTTTTAATAAGATTTAATATAGTTTTGGACTAATTTTATACGATTTATACCAAACAAGTTTCCTTAGTTATGCTCAATTTTGCAACTTCAAATGAATAACAGGATGAAAAGAGAACAAATACTGGAGAGTGCATATAAGGATTTTGCCACCTACGGAATTAAGAGGGTGAGTATGGACGAGATTGTGCAGAGTCTTAAAATCTCCAAAAAGACACTCTATGAATTTTTTAATAATAAAGAGGAGTTGGTTTATCAGGCCGTAAAAACAAAAATAGAACAAGAAATAAAAATGTTGGATTACATTGATTCCATGCAGCCGAATATTTTAAGAATCCTTATTTACAGGGGGGTTGAATCGTTTAAGTTCTTTAATAGTATTTCACCGGCATTTTATAATGATGTTAAGTATTATCCCCAATTGTCGGAATTTTTTACGGAACTTAAAGATAAACTGGAAAAAAACGGGCGGACAAGAATTCAGATAGGAATTGATCAGGGATATTTCTCTCCAATGGCTAATTATGATATTTTTAGTCGGCTTTTTATGTCGCAGGTGATGAATGCGCAAAAAGAGTGGCTTGATAAATATGCCCCGTCACAGATTTGTTTTATAAGCCTGATGACAATTTTTAGAGGTGTCTGTACCGAAAAAGGGCGCCAAGAGGTGGAAAAAATAGAAAAAGAGGCTGGCTATATAGCCAGCACATAAAAATAATAATAAGTACGAATGATGAAAAGAATTATTTTATTAAAGTTGATAGTTACACTGGTTGTAACTTGTCCCGTTTTTCAGGCTGTTCCCATCTATGCGCAGGATACGTTGCGGTTAACTTTGAGTGAGGCTTTGCAGATTGCATTGAGCGAGAATTTATCAGTGAAGATTGCCGATAAAGAGGTTGCCAAAACCCAATATGCTCAAAAGGGGATGTATGCCTCTCTTTTTCCGCAGATCGATTTCTCCGGTAATTATCAGCGTACCATTAAAAAGCAAACCATGTATATGGAGGGGCAGGCAATTCAGTTTGGTCTGGATAATTCATGGAGTACCGGTTTTAATATGGGGATGCCTGTTATTTCCGCACCTCTGTGGAAAAGTATTAAAATTACCGGTATGGATGTAGAGGTGGCCGTAGAGAAAGCACGTGCTTCAAAAATAGACTTGATCGATCAGGTTCAGCAGACCTTTTATACTGCTTTGCTGGCAATGGATTCTTATAGTGTTTTCAAAGAGAATTATGATAATACCGTAAAAAACCACAAAGATATTAAACTGAAATATGAGAATGATAAAATATCAAAATATGATATGATACGGGCGGAAGTTGCTATGAAAAATGCGGAACCGCCTATGTATGATGCTCAGAATAATATCATTTTGGTACTATGGAAATTAAAAGCCCTTATAGGAATTAATCTTTCCACTCCTGTTTTGTGTGTGGGGCAATTGGCAGATTTTAACAAGATGCTGGTAAATGTATCGGCGAGCGATAATGCCTCTCTCGAAAATAACTCCAGCCTCAAACAACTGGAGATGCAAATGGGAATTCTGGATCAGACCTATAAAATGCAGCTTGCAAAATATTACCCCTCGTTAAATTTATCGTTATCCTATCAGTGGAGTGCCATGACCAATGATTTTAAGTTTAACACCTTTCGGTGGAACCCCTATTCCGTAGGGGGACTGGCTTTGGTAATCCCCATTTTTTCCGGCGGACAACGTTATATGACCTTAAAACAAACCCGTGTACAGCAAGAGCAGCTTGCAATGCAGAAAGAGAGTGTACGCAGAGATTTGGAAGTGGGTGTAAAACAGACATTCAGCTCCATGGAAACCGCTCTTAAACAATTTTATGCAGCGCAAAGCGGCATAGAAGGAGCAAAAACCGGATATAGTATTTCCCAAAAACGATACGAGGTGGGGAGCGGTACATTGCTGGAGATGGATGATGCAAGGCTTGCTCTGGTGCAGGCTCAGCTAAACATGAATCAATCTGTGTACAACTATCTCATAGCAAAATCATCTCTTGAGAAGATGATTGGCGATACCGTAAAGAATAATGAATCATTGAATATAAAATAACAAAAATATGAGACAAGCAAATTTAAGTAAGGCACTATTAATCCTTTTGGTTGCAGGAGCTTTTGGATCTTGCAAAAACGGGGAAAGTGCAGAGATTCCCGTGGCGGATCAAAAAGTAAAAGTGAATGTAAAGCAGGTTTTTGAACAGGATGTTGAACAACTCGGGATTTTTACTGCTACGGTCACCGCCCAGACTACCAACAATATTTCTCCTAAAATGAGCATGCGTATTGATGATGTTGTTGTGGAGGTGGGAGACAGGGTAAGGAGAGGAGAGGTACTTGCAAGAATGGATGCGGCGAATCTTGTACAGGTAAGGCTTCAGATGAGAAACGATTCCATTGAGTTTAACAGAACCGATGAGCTATACAAAGTTGGCGGAATCTCAAAAAGCGAATGGGATGCCAGAAAACTTGCTTATAATATCTCAAAAACAAATTTTGACAACTTGTTGGAAAACACGGTCCTTTTAAGTCCTATAAACGGCGTGGTTACCGCCAGAAATTATGATGATGGGGATATGTTTAACATGGGTCAGCCCCTTTATGTTGTAGAGGAAATAAGTCCTGTAAAATTAAAAGTAAATGTATCGGAGGGGTTGTATACAAAAATTAAAAAAGGGATGTCGGTAGATGTACAGCTGGATGTTTTTGGCGATGAAATTTTTAAGGGGAGGATTCATCTTGTGTACCCCTCTCTTGATCCTGCAACAAGAACATTCCCGGTAGAAGTTTTAATTGATAATAAAAATGAAAGGGTGCGTCCGGGCATGTTTGCGCGCGTTACTTTCTTTTACGGAACGGCCAAACATATTGTGGTTCCCGATGTTGCCATTGTTAAACAGCAAGGCTCGGGGGACAGATATGTTTATACGGTAAAAGATGGAAAAGTGGAGTTTAGAAAGGTGGAACCGGGCAGGAGAATGAATACCGAATATGAGATTTTGAGCGGACTCACTTCCGGCGATCAGGTAGTAATAGGGGGACAGAACCGTATTAACAACGGTATGGAAGTGGAGATTGTCCAACAGGAATCTCGTAGGGAATAATAACTAACTTAAAGGAGAATTAAACAATGAGTATATATCAAACGGCCGTAAAAAAACCGGTTTCAACCGCCTTGGTATTTGTGGCGATTGCAATCTTTGGTGTTTTTTCGTTGATGCAGATACCGATCGACCTCTATCCTGAGATTGACACCAATTCTATTATGGTGATGACTACCTATCAGGGAGCCAGTGCCTCCGATATAGAGAACAACGTAACCAAACCTCTGGAGAACACACTCAACAGTGTGAGTAACCTAAAGCATATTACCTCCCAGTCTAAAGAGAATATTTCAATTATTACGCTGGAGTTTGAGTATGGAATAGATATAGATGTCGCCACAAATGATGTGAGGGATAAACTGGACATGGTCTCCTCCATGCTCCCCGATGACGTAGAGAACCCCATCATCTTTAAGTTTGGAGCAGATGATATTCCAATCCTCCTCCTCTCCGTTACGGCGCAGGAGAGCACCAACGGTTTGTATAAGATTTTGGATGATAAAGTTGCCAACCCTCTTGCCCGTGTAAGCGGCGTGGGTACCGTTTCCATATCGGGAGCTCCTAAAAGGCAATTGCAGGTTTATTGTGATCCTTACAAACTGGAGGCTTATGGCATAAGCATTGAGTCCATTGCCGCCATTATAGGGCAGGAGAACAGAAATACCCCGGCCGGTAACCTTGATATTGGTTCCAATACCTATTCATTAAGGGTACAGAAAGAGTTCTCCGATGCCAGCGAGATGCTTGCTCTGGTTGTGGGAAGCTACAATGGGAAAACCGTTTATCTGAGAGATGTTGCAACAGTAGATGATACTCTGGAAGAGCGTTCGCAGGAGACATTTAATGAGGGAAAAAAAGGTGGTGTCATTGTAATCCAAAAACAATCGGGTGCCAACTCCGTACAAATCTCAAAAAAAGTAAAAGAGAAGCTCCCTTCCATTCAGAAATCTCTTCCGTCCGATGTGCAGCTTGCCATAATTGTAGATACCTCCGATAACATCTTAAATACCATTGCATCCCTTAAGGAGACCATTATCATTACCTTTATTATTGTAATGCTGGTTGTGTTCCTGTTCTTGGGGCGCTGGAGAGCTACGTTTATTATCATGCTTACCATTCCGATCTCGTTGCTGGCATCTCTGGTTTATTTGTTTGCTACGGGAAATACCCTGAACATTATATCGCTGAGTTCCTTGTCAATTGCCATAGGTATGGTGGTGGATGATGCCATTGTGGTACTGGAGAATATCACCACCCATATCGAGCGGGGCAGCCGTCCTAAACAGGCCGCCGTTTATGCAACCAATGAGGTGGCTATCTCTGTAATTGCCTCTACATTAACCATGCTGGCGGTATTCCTTCCTCTTACCATGATTCAGGGAATGGCCGGTATCTTATTCCGACAACTTGGCTGGATTGTAAGTATCATCATGATTGTATCCACCGTTGCTGCTCTTACTTTAATCCCGATGGCCTGTTCGCAGTTGCTTAAACAGAGTGTTCCGTCCACAAAATTTCATAAAGCGATATTTGGCAGAATCTTCCGCTGGCTGGACGCACTGGATAATAATTACGGCCGTTTACTCTCTTGGTGTGTGCATCACAGAAAAACAGTGATGGCAATGGCATTCGTATTATTTGTAGGAGTTCTTGCCATCACTACTCCTATGCTTAAAACAGAGTTTTTTCCGGCACAAGATAATGCCAGAATCTCAATTAAAGTGGAACTTCCTATTGGAACGGCACAGAATATTACGCGAGATCTAGCCCTGGAAATATCGGATAATCTTATGAAAAAATATCCCGAAATTCTTAGCTGTAGTGTTACGGAAGGCTCCGCAGACTCCGATAACGTATGGGCTACCATGCAGAATAACGGTACGCATATTATGAGTTTTAATATAAGGCTATTGAGTGTTGAGGATAGGGAGAAAGGGCTGACGGAGATTTGTAACCAGATGCGTATAGATTTACAGGAGTATGCGCAATTACGAACATTTCAGGTTATTGCCGGCGGTTCGCAGGGCGGAATGGGTGGCGAGGCTACGGTAGATGTAGAGATATACGGTTACGATTTTGCAGCAACCGATTCTACTGCTGCCAAAGTGGCACGTAAGTTTAAAGAAATTCCGAACCTTACTCAGGTTATTATTAGTAGAAGTGAATATACCCCTGAATATCAGGTAGATTTTGACAGAGAGAAAGTTGCCATTAATGGTATGAATGTGGGAACAGCCTCTACCTATCTTAGAAACAGAGTAAACGGGGCCTTAGCCTCTTATTATAGAGAAGACGGTGATGAGTATGAGATAAGGGTAAGATATGCTCCCGAATTCCGCAGATCGGTTGAAGATGTAGAGAACATTCTTGTTTATAATGCCCAAGGCAAAGGGGTACGTATACGGGATATGGGTAAAGTTGTAGAGACACTTACTCCACCTACCATTGAGCGTAAAGATAGAGAAAGGGTTATTACCGTATCGGCCGTTGTCCCTAAGGGGATGGCCATGAGTGATCTGGTAACCGCTACCAATACCATGATGGATGAGGTAGATATGCCGGCCGGATTATCTTGGCAAATAGGCGGTATGTACGAAGATCAGCAAGATACGTTTAAGGATTTGTTAACGTTAATGATTTTGATTGTGATTCTGGTATTTATTGTAATGGCATCGCAGTTTGAGTCGCTTACCTATCCGTTTGTAATTATGTTCTCTATTCCGTTTGCCATTATAGGCGTGCTGATCGGACTGGTAATAACCGGAACACCTATGAGTGTTATGGCCATGATTGGATTGATTATGTTAATGGGTATTGTGGTAAAGAACGGTATTGTGCTTATAGACTACATTATCCTGTGCCGTGAGAGAGGAATGGGTATTGCCCATGCCGTTGTAACCAGTGGTAAATCCCGTCTCAGACCGGTGCTTATGACCACTTTAACCACTGTGTTGGGTATGCTTCCAATGGCAATGGGGACAGGAGAGGGCTCCGAGATGTGGCGTGGTATGGGACTTACGGTTGCGTGGGGACTTTCGCTATCCACTCTTATTACGCTTGTAATTGTACCTGTTATGTATGGCGTGTTTGCCGGTAACGGTATTATGAACAGACGTCGCAAATCAAAAAAACTTGTACAGAATGCGTAGTTTAAAAATTAAAATGAAGAGATGAAAGCAGTATTTATATCATATAATCAGGCATTCCACGAAGAAATTCTGGATCTGATGAACAAATCGGGAGTAAAAGGATTTACAAACTGGGAATTGGTAACAGGTAGGGGGTCGCGTAACGGCGAACCCCACCTTGGCGATCACGCCTGGCCAACCCTCAATTCCTCCATGCTCTCCATAATGGAAGACAACATATCGGCAGACTTTATGCGCCGTCTGAAAAAATTAGATGAAGATAATCCCCTCATGGGATTGCGTGCATTTAGCTGGAATATAGAGGGGACAATTTAGAAAGATTACCAAAAACAAGTGGCTTACGGTAGTCTGCTATTTATATAATTAACAAATTATGTGGTAACAACTCTGTTTCATTGATTTGGCTTTTTTATATGTATAACGGCCATTTTATCTGTTCACCTGATCGTTGATTTGAAAAAAGAATAATCTTTTATGGTTTATATTATCTTTGAAGCGAAAATATAAAAACTGCATTATGGGAATTTTAAAAATTGTTGAGGCTGGACGTATCCTTGCTCCAGAAGAGTCTGAACAATTATTAGGAGGATGTCCTGGGGGGTATAGTAGTGATTGTGCCGATCAGTATGTTGGATGCAATAAACATGATGAATGTGGGATCCTCGTTGGTTATATTGCATGTCATCCTGCGGGAGGATCGTTTGGTTATGAAACTACGTGTTCAGATGGAGCGGGTCATACAACCTGCGCAACGGAACAATACTATTCGAGTTGCTCTGGGAAAAGGGATTATACTACCTGTTCTGGTGGAGTATCACATGGTGGATTGTCCTAAATAATCTCATTATAATGTTATGAAACCGAGCATTATTCTTCTTTATAAAATCACCAAAAGTGATGATTATAAGTAAGATAATTTAAGGTGTAATACATAAATGAAAAGGAAAATTATAATCGTATGAGAAAGTTTATTTCATTGGTTCTAGCCTTATTGTGTCTTTGTAATGTAGCTTTTGCCCAATTAAAGTGTGAGATTAATGAGTGTTTTGAGTTGACAAGTATTGTTTTTCGTCTTGCTGAAGCACCAGAATATGTTAATAAAAATCTTGCCGGTTATTCAAGAGATATAGACACTTATTTTGTTAAGTATAAAGATCATAAACTAATTCCGTTTATAAAAGAATTAAGGACAAAAAATGGCGTGTCTTATGATGCTGTTGCAGCTGCTGCCGCATTTTTGGAAATTAAAAATGGAGAGGTGCGTGTAAAAACCGTGAGCAATATTTTAAAAATAAGTCAAATTGAACCGCGATGGCCTGAAAAAACGTTTCAGATATTTGTGTCATATTTAAATGATTTCTATAAGAAGACAAAATTTAATAAGTTTTACTTGCAGCAGGCCAATTTATATAATACGGCTGTAGAAAGAATGAATGAGCGTCTGAAAGATTTGCAACTTGATTGGTTTCAATTCTTTTTAGGTAAAGGACAGGAAAAGACGTTGGTGGTAGTGTCTCTATGTAATGGAGCCCATAATTATGCTTTTCAATCTCCTGATAAAGCCGAAGGAATTGTAATTGGATGTGGTTCAGATGCCGGAGGGTTACCCGTTTATCATAAAAATATTATTTTTATAGTCATGCATGAATTATTACATGGGTATATTAATCCCCGAATTGCGAATTGTTGGAATCAAATTAATACTGCCTCGCAAAAAATTTATTCTTATGTAAAAGAGGACATGCGTAAACTTGCTTATACAAATGCTCAAACAACAATAAATGAGTGGCTTATTAATCTTCTCACAATTATGTATCTTGAGGCGTATCCTATTCCAAATCTCTCTGTGGATTTTTTACTTAAAACGCATCAGTCCGGAGGTTTTATCTGGATGGAGAGATCTTTTATGTTTATGCAACATTTTAGTGAACGCAGGAATCAATTTGCAACGATAGATGATTATATGCCGCAGATTGTATCATTTATTAACTATACAGCCAATCATTTTGATCAGGTAATTAATGAATATAGTAACAGATGTCCATACATTATAGATGTGTTTCCTGTTTCAGGAAGTACAATTCCGCTTGGCGTAGATACAATTACAGTGCGTTTTTCTGAACCGATGCTAGAATCACATGGTATGAAACCCATTGATGATAATAAAATATCAGAGATGCCTATTTCACAAATGCCATTTTGGCAAGAAGTGTCCATTTTCAAAATAGCTATAAATAAAAACGAGCTTGATAAGAATAAAACTTATGGTTTTAGGTTAATTCGCACTGCTTTCCAATCTACAAAATATTATCCAATAAAAGAGGATTACATTTATACGTTTAATACCAATGAGTAATGCAAATATCTCCCTATATGTAATGGAGGTTGCCCTATCCAAAGAATTGAAAATGTTTTTAGTAAAAAAAAGAATTCGTATTGTACTATTTATAAAGATAAAATAGATAAATTTCTAAAAACACATTTAATACTGAAAGCAGCCGGATTTAATAATAAGTAGAGAGTAATTAGTTGACCCTTAAAAGTAATAGGCGTTCTCACTGCATTGTTCAACAACCGATTCATCCGAGATATTGCGCAGGTGTTTGAGAATCAAAATACCACACACCAAACGAATCGGTTTGGCAGGACGGCCGTTATCTGAACAATAGAGAGGGGTGGACGCTTTTCCAATACATGCCACATTATTTTGAGAGAGAGTTTGTATAAAGGATGTTGTTGGTTCAATAAATCATTCTATAGCTTTCTAAATTCTCTCTTTCCCATAAAGAACTGGGCAATTATACTTTTACGATATATGCCTTTTGATACCACGTTGGAGGCATTTTTAAAACACGGTTGCAATAGGGTGATAGGGGTAGAGTTTCGCATTTTCTTAAACTCTTTATGAGCCCTTAGTACGGCCTTAAAGTATTGAAATTTCCCTTGTAATATATATACTATTCCCGATAATCCGTCTATACACATCCTTTTAAAAATGAAGGTATTTCTGGAGCCATTTATCGGGAGATTTTTATGGAGCATAAGTAGATTATTGCGATAGTTAAGATATAATTTACGGGGGGAGTTATTAGGGAGTGTACCGCCCCCCACATGAAATACATAACTTTGCGGAGCAGCCCAAACCTCATATCCATATAGTTGTGTTCTCCAACACAAATCTATCTCCTCCATGTGTGCAAAAAAACTTTCATCCAACCCCCCAAGCTCTCTCCATATCTGAGATCTTATCATCATACAGGCTCCCGATGCCCAGAATACTTTCAGGGGGGTGTCGTACTGTCCTTTATCCTCCTCTACGCAAGAGAGAATCCGCCCCCTGCAAAATGGGAAGCCGTATTTATCAATAAATCCTCCGCAGGCTCCGGCGTATTCAAACATGGATGGATTGGCTTCGCTTAACATTTTTGGCTGGCAGATACCTGCTTGAGGATTGGCCTCCATAAAATCTGTTAACGGTTGCAGCCAGTTAAA
>JAVWIB010000023.1:15797-27928 GCA_036639755.1 Bacteroidales bacterium | reverse complement strand
AGGCTACCAAAGATGGTATGGACAGAGCGGCACTACAGGTAAAAATGGAGGAAAATATTACCCTTGTAAATGTAGATATGCCGAATTATTCAAAAATAATTGATGTGAGAATTATGCCGGAGGAGTTTGAAAAAACCCCTAAGAGAAGTATAAAACGTTATATATATCAGAAATAATGGATAAGAAACAGCTGCAATTTGATAAAAGCTATTGTAAAGGAGAGGAGCATTATTTCCGACGGGTATAACGGAACACCCTGCGGGTTTGAGAATGTGTGTGAGGATGAGCAGGGATGTACCAAACCATATGTGTTGCATGCAGAGGCGAATGCGATTACCAAAATGGCAAAATCCAATAACAGCAGTGATGGTTCTACCCTCTATGTGACTGCGGCTCCGTGTCTGGAGTGTTCCAAGTTAATTATACAGAGCGGTATTAAGCGGGTTGTGTTCCGTGATTCGTACCGGCTGACAGACGGACTGGAATTGCTGGTTCGTGCCGGAGTTCTTGTGGAACAAATAGATGCAGATGCGTTGGATAACAAGGATTGTAAAAATATTTTATAAATGATAAATTATGATGGAGACAGACGATAATAATAGCGGTAAGAGAAGACCTATTCCATGGAATTTTCTGATTATTGTGTTATGCCTTGTATTGATTGCCGGGAATTTTATTACAAGGTGCAGCAGCCGTAAAGAGCTGGCGGTAGATAGCCATAAGTGGGATAAATTGTTGCTTGTGCTGGACCAGATAGAGAAGAATTATGTAGATACAATTTCTTATAAGGATATTGTAGAGAAAGTGTTGCCGAGTCTGATGGAGAATCTGGACCCTCATTCCGTCTATCTTCCCCCTGTGGAACTGGAGCAGGCAGAGGAGTCTCTGGAGGGTAATTTCAGCGGGATAGGTATTCAGTTTAATGTGCCTAATGATACTGCCGTGGTTATCAGTGTGATTCCGGGTGGACCTTCCGAGCGGGTTGGGTTATTATCGGGAGACAGAATTATAAAAGTGGATGGCAAGGTTGTAGCCGGGGTGAAACTCAATCAGGATTCATTGGTGAAGCGGTTGAAAGGCCCTCAGGGGAGCCAGGTACAGATTGATGTAAAAAGAGATAATCTTGCGGAGTTAGTTCCGTTTACCATTAAGCGTGATAAAATCCCGGTAAAAAGTATTGATGTGGCGTTTATGCTGAATAAAACGCTGGGATATATTAAACTTTCCAAATTTACAAGAACCAGTTATAAAGAATTTACCAAAGCAATGGACGGAATGCGTGAGCAGGGGGTGAAGGAGTTGATTTTTGATTTGCGCGATAATACGGGCGGCTATCTGGATCAGGCGTTGCTCCTTTCCAACGAGTTCCTTGCCAAAGGGGAATTGATTGTATATATGCAGGGGTTGCACCGAAGCAGACAGGATTTCTTTGCAGACGGCAAGGGGAAATGGCAGGATGTTAAATTGTATGTGCTTGTAAATGAAAGTTCTGCATCTTCAAGTGAGATTTTTGCCGGAGCCATTCAGGATAATGACCGCGGTACCATTGTGGGGCGTCGTTCGTATGGAAAGGGGCTGGTGCAGGAACCTATCTATTTCACCGATAAATCGGGGATCAGATTAACCGTAGCCCGGTTTTATACCCCTACCGGAAGATGTATCCAGAAGCCTTACTCAGAAGATTACCAGTATGATATCTGGGAGCGCTACAAACATGGAGAGATGACGGTGGCGGATAGCATTAAAAGAAATGATTCGCTTAAATTTTTAACGCCAAAAGGAAAGACTGTGTACGGCGGCGGAGGGATTATTCCCGATATTTTTGTTCCTATTGATACGGTGGGTGTTACGGACTTTTTAGTGTCGGTGAACAAAAAGAGCTTGCAGGTAAAATACAGCATTAAGCTCTCCGATAAATACAGGGGACAGTTGCGGGAGGTGAAGACATTCCAGCAACTGGAGAAACTTATCTCTACCATTGATTTTGAGCGGGGATTTCTTGCCTATGCCAAAGAAAACGGCGTAATGCCAAAGAGCGGAGAGTGGGAAAAATCCAAAGAGGTGATGTTGTTGCAAATTAAGGGGTTATTCGGCCGATATTCGATTTTAGATGATCATGCATTTTACCCTTATCTATTAAAGGTGGATAATGTAATTAAGCAGATTGAAACAATTAATAACAAGGAAGGGGAATAATTATGGCTATTATAATGCATCCCAGTGGGGAGGAAAAACAGAAAAAAGTAAAAAAAACATATATAATTAACGAAACCGTAAATATGAAAAAGATAATTGGAATGGCGGCTGACCATGCCGGCTACGACTTAAAAGAGGCCTTAAAGCCCATGCTTTATGAGATGGGCTTTGAGATTAAAGATTTTGGAACCCATTCAACAGAGAGTATGGATTATCCCGATGTGGCTCACCCGATGGCACTCGCTGTTGAGGCCGGCGAAGTTTGCTGCGGTATTGCCATGTGTGGCTCTGCAAACGGAATTTCCATGACTCTTAACAAACATCAGGGAGTGCGTGCCGCTATTTGTTGGTTGCCCGAACTGGCTTCTTTGGCAAGACAGCATAATGATGCCAATATTTTATCGCTTCCGGCCCGCTTTATTAGCGTAGAGCAAGCCAAAGAGATTGTAAAGGCTTATTTTGCAGCAGAATTTGAGGGGGGGAGACATCTTAGACGTGTGGAGAAGATTGCCGTAAAATGATAGAAGAGTTTCTAACAATAAAAGGAGGAGAGTTGCAGATGCTCTCTCAGAATTTAGATGATTACGGGGGGGGAATTGTAATTCCGCTGGACAAACCTTACAAATGGACCTCTGCGGATGCGGTAAGGAAGATAAAATTTATTGCACAGAAACATTTTCACGCAAAAAACATAAAAGTAGGACATGCCGGTACGCTGGATCCTTTGGCTACCGGTATCCTTCTTATTTGTCTTGGCAAGGCTACCAAACAGGCTGAATTTTTACAAGGACAGCCCAAAGAATACATTGCCAAAATTATGCTTGGGGCCACTACCCCCTCGTATGATCTGGAAAAAGAGGTTGATAAAACGTATCCTTACGAGCATATTACGCGGGAGATGGTTGAGGCGGCGCTGGCAAAATTTATTGGGGAGCAAGAACAGATTCCCCCTATTTTTTCTGCCAAACTGATTGACGGAACCCGGGCTTACGAAAAAGCCAGAGCCGGAGAGGAGGTTGTGATGCGGCCCGCTGTTATTACCATTTATGATCTGGAAATTATTGATTTTACCTTGCCTGAAGTGGTTGTAAAAGTTAAATGCAGCAAAGGGACTTATATACGGTCTTTTGCCCGAGATTTAGCACAGGAACTTGGCAGCGGAGGACACCTTACCGGATTAATAAGGAGCGGATCGGGTGGCTTTACATTGACTAATTCTGTTAAAATAGAACAAATTAACGATTTTTTATAAAAAAGCGGAGAAAAATGAAACTTTTCTCCGCTTTTTACGTATAACCATTACTTTAATTTTTTTTGTACGATATATATATGAAACTATCTCAATTTAATTTTCCACTTACGCACGAGCAGATTGCAAAATATCCTGCCAAGTTTAGAGACGAGTCCAAACTTATGGTTCTTCATAGAGGCACCGGTAAGATTGAACATACACTCTGTAAGGATATTATCAATCATATGGATGAAGGGGATCTCTTTGTTTTTAATGACACAAAAGTGTTTCCGGCAAGATTGAGCGGTAATAAAGAAAAAACCGGAGCGGAGATTGAAGTGTTCCTCTTAAGAGAGTTAAACAAGGAACAACGTCTATGGGATGTGCTTGTAGATCCTGCAAGAAAAATAAGGATTGGAAATAAATTATATTTTGGAGAAGACGACTCGCTTGTAGCTGAGGTTATTGACAACACAACTTCCAGAGGAAGAACATTGCGCTTCTTATATGACGGAAGTTATGAGGAATTTAGAAATACCCTATTTAGTGTAGGTGAGATACCGGTACCAAAATGGATACGGGCAAAGCCGGAAGATCTTGATAAAGAGAGATTCCATGCTATTTTTGCTAAGAATGAAGGGGCCGTTGCCACTCCTGCGGCAGGATTACACTTTAGTAGAGAGCTCTTTAAAAGGATGGAGATAAAAGGGGTTGATTCCGCTTTTCTTACTTTGCATATGGGACTGGGGCATTTTAGGACGGTAGATGTAGAAGATTTGTCCAAACATAAAATGGATTCCGAACAGATGATTATTACCGAGGAGACCGCTACCAAAATTAATGAGGCCAAAGGTGCAGGACATAAAGTATTTGCCGTAGGCATTACCGTTGTAAGGGCTTTGGAAACTCCCGTTACTACCAAAGCGGAGGTAAAAGCATTTAACGGTTGGACCAATAAATTCATATTTCCTCCTTACTCATTCTCTATCCCCAATGCGTTGATTACCAATTTTCATTTGCCATCCTCCACCATGTTAATGTCTGTAGCGGCTTTTGGCGGATTTGAGCATGTAATGAATGCTTATAAGGTGGCACTGAAGGAGGGGTATCAGTTTGGCACTTATGGTGATGCCATGCTAATTCTGTAAAAAGTTATTAAAAAAGTGGCAAACCTTTGCCGCTTTGCTTTTTGCCGTTTTTTTGAAATATTTAAATATTGCGGAATTAACAAAAGTTTCGGTTGGAGGACTGATTTTGTTAATTCCGTTCTTTTTTTGGGACATAATTTTTTATGTTTGCAGCGGCTTATGCCGTGAATTTAATTGTTGCGAATATGAAAGATGTACAGGAGAATGTGGTGTGCAGCTGTGCTTTGGCTTCTATTTTTTTGTTTCGGCCAAAAGTGGCTTTGGGGTTGGTTGAGAAATATGGCAGTGCGGAGGAGGTGTTTAAGGTTTCTTGTGATGAATTAATGAACTTGCTGGGGCATGAGGAGATTGTGCAGGCAGTTACCGGAGGGGAGATTTTAGCTTGGGCGCATGAGGAGGTGGCTTGGGCCTTATCAAAAGGGGTGGAGATTCTTGTACATGGTAATGAGGCTTATCCTAAATTGCTGGAGGAGTGCCCCGATGCTCCGTTGGTATTGTATTATAGAGGAAATGCAGATTTAAACAGGAAACAGATTGTCTCTATTGTGGGTACGCGGCTGGCTTCCGGTTATGGGAAAGAGTGCTGTTGCAAAATAATAGGACATTTAAGTAAATTTAATTGTAGCCCTTTAATTGTGAGTGGCCTGGCATATGGAATAGATGTGGCGGCGCATAAGGCGGCTTTGGAATGCGGGTTGGATACGGTGGCGGTGCTCCCTTGCGGAATTGATACGATTTACCCGTCGGGACACAGAAATATTGCAAAACAAATTCTCTCCCAAGGGGGGATTTTAACCGAATATCCCCGGGGAATTGCTCCACGGAAAATTAATTTTATAAAAAGAAACCGGATTATTGCCGGGGTATCACAGGGGGTGATTGTGGTAGAGAGCAGAATTAAGGGGGGAGCAATGAGTACGGTAGAATTTGCGAATTCGTATAACAGAGATATCTTTGCAGTGCCGGGGAGGTTGAACGATACAAATTCGTATGGATGTAATTATCTTATATCCAAAAATATTGCCGCTGTTTATGCCAATGAAACCTGTGTGCCGTTGCAGATGGGATGGCGTAGCGATCATACCGCCAGTGTAGCTTTACAACCTAATTTATTTTCGTTTGACGGAGATAATAAAGAGAAAATAATACTATCTTTAAAGCCTGATTCTCCTGTTTGTGTAGAGGAAATAGTGGCAAAGAGTGCCCTGAGTTTTGATGATGTGGCTTTTTTGTTGCTGGAGCTGGAGTTGGAGGGGCGGATTGTTTCCTTGGGAGGACGGGGCTATTGTTTAAGAAAATGAAAGAGTTGAATGATGATAGAATATATTGATACTCATGTGCATCTGTATGATGTGGCTTATGATGCCGATTTTAATGCAGTGCTGGAGCGGATAAAAAGGAGCGGCGTAATAAAATGTATCTTGCCGGGGATTGATTCGTCGTATTATGTGCGGCAGGAGAGTTGTGCTGAGCGTTGCGCTGGCTTTGCGGTGCAGGCAATGGGGTTGCATCCAACTTCGGTTGGTGAAAATTGGAAAGAAGAACTTAACTTTGCCCTTGCCAGATTGCATGACGGTGATAAATATGTAGCGATTGGGGAGATAGGCATGGATGGTTACTGGAGCAGAGAGTTTATCAAAGAGCAGATGGAAGTATTTGAAAAGCAGTTAATTGCAGCTAGTGAGTTAGGCCTTCCGGTTATGATTCATGCAAGAGAGGCAACCAACGAGATATTTGAGGTTCTGGACAGGGTAAAGCATCTTCCGCTAAAAGGGGTATTTCATGCCTTTGCCGGAAGTATAGAGACGTTTGAGCGTATTATATCGTATGGAAACTTTAAGGTGGGAATAGGAGGGGTGGTAACCTATAAGAATGCGGCAATTGCCAAAACCATTGAGAAGATTCCGCTTGATTGTATCCTTTTGGAGACCGATGCTCCCTGGCTTACCCCTGTTCCGTTTAGGGGAAAAAGAAACGAGAGTACTTATCTGGAACATATTGCATCCAAAATAGCTCAGATAAAAAATGTTCCGCTGGAAGCGGTGGCTGCGCACACTACCTGCAATGCTCAGAAATTGTTTGAAATTTAATAGAGAAAAAATAGAATAGAATTGTATGAAAAGGTCCATTTTCCTTATCTATACCGGTGGAACAATTGGTATGAAACAAGATCCCGATACACTGGCTCTTAAACCGTTTAATTTTGACCAGATTCTGGAGGAGGTTCCGGAGCTGAAAAAGTTTGGGTATAATATAGAAACATATTCGTTTGATCCCCTTATTGATTCATCCGATGTTGTGCCCCGGTTCTGGGTTGAACTTACCACCATTATTAAAGAAAACTATGATAAGTATGACGGTTTTGTAATTCTTCACGGAACAGATACCATGTCTTATACGGCCTCTGCACTTAGCTTTATGCTGGAAAATTTAGAGAAGCCGGTAGTTCTTACCGGAAGTCAGCTTCCTATTGGAATGCTCAGAACCGATGGTAAGGAAAATCTTATATCCTCCATTGAAATTGCGGCGGCCAGAGATAAAGAGAACCGCCCCATGGTTCCCGAGGTTTGTATCTATTTTGAAAGTCAGCTTTATAGGGGAAACAGAACTACAAAATACAACGCCGAAAACTTTAGGGCGTTCCGTTCTGCCAACTACCCGGTGCTGGCAGACGTGGGAATCCATATTAAATACAATACATCCTTAATAAGATATCCGGCACGCTGGGGGGAAGAGTTGAAAATTAATAATAATCTGAATACAAATGTAATTATTCTTAAAATATTTCCGGGACTTACCAAGAATGCTGTGGATGCCATTATAGATATTCCCGATTTGAGGGCAATTGTGCTGGAGACCTTTGGCAGCGGTAACGCTCCTACGTGCGAGTGGTTTGTAAATTGTATTAAAAGGGCTGTTAATAAGGGAATTATAGTTCTTAACATATCGCAGTGTCTTGCGGGCAGTGTTGATATGGATGCCTATGCTACCGGGGTGACACTCAAGAGGGCGGGAGTGGTAAGCGGGTTTGATAGTACAACAGAAGCAGCACTTGCAAAATTATTTTTTTTATTAGGTCAAGCTACTGATAAAGAGGTTATTAAATTGGCTCTTATAGAGAATATGAGGGGGGAAATAACACTTTTTAGTTAATTTATTAGTATCTAATTAAAATATTTTGCGTAAATTGCACGATATTTCATTTAAGAAATAAAAACTATAACTATTTAAATACATTGTTTAATATTTTAATTACTCAAAAATTTATGAAAAAAATTTTCATGTTTTTGGCAGTGTTCGGCTTCATCGCCTTTGCTGCTCAGTATGCAATTGCACAAACCCCAGAGTTATCTGCAGCGGATGTTGCTGCACAGGCAGATACTCCGATTTACCAACAGATTAAAACCAAATTCATTGAGGGTGGTGCTGGTTTCATGGGAACAATTATCCTATGTCTTATTTTTGGTCTGGCTCTGGCTATCGAGAGAATTATTTATCTTAACTTAGCTACTACCAACACTACAAAACTTCTTGCTAAAGTAGAAGAGGCTTTAAAGAACGGTGGTGTTGAGGCTGCTAAAGAAGTTTGCCGTAGCACTCGTGGTCCTGTTGCAAGTATTTTCTACCAAGGTCTCAGCCGTATGGATGAGGGTGTTGATGTTGTAGAAAAAGCTGTTGTTTCTTATGGTGGCGTTCAGATGAGCCAGCTTGAGAGCGGACTTTCTTGGATTCAGTTGTTCATCGCTATTGCTCCGATGTTAGGTTTCTTGGGAACAGTTATCGGTATGATCCAGGCTTTTGATAATATTGAGGTTGCAGGTGATATCTCTCCAAACATTGTTGCCGGTGGTATGAAAGTCGCTTTGATTACAACAGTAGGTGGTCTGGTTGTTGCTATTATCCTTCAATTATTCTATAATTATATTGTGTCTAAGATTGACTCTATCGTTCTTGCTATGGAAGATTCTTCTATTGCATTTATTGATCTTTTGGTAACTCATAAAAAATAATTATAAGAAATAATTATAAAAAACAATATGAAATATCTTAAATATTTATTATACATACTACTAGCCGTATCTACCGTTATTATTTTAGCTTTCTATGCTAGCGGTTTTGCTGATGGTTTATTGTCATTACTCCTTAACTGGTCTATTGTCCTTATGGTTGGTAGTCTTATTGGGGCGGTTATTATGCCATTATTCTTCAGCTCTGGTAAAGGCTCTAAAAGCTCGCTTGTTAAATTAGGCGTAGTGGTGGTATTATGTGTGGTGTCATATGTTGCTGCAACAGGAGATCCTCTTCAGGTTGCTTGCAATATTGTCCCTACGGAGACTGAGTTAAAACTAACCGATACCGGTTTGGTTATGACTACTATTCTATTTGTTGTTGCCGTATTGGCAATTTTATCAGGAGGTCTTATAAATACAATTAGAAATCGTTAGAAAACAAAGATTATGGCAAGAGAAAAAAAGATACAAGAAATAAATGCCGGTTCAATGGCAGATATTGCTTTCTTATTGCTGATCTTTTGGTTAACTACTACCACCATGGATGCGGATAAGGGTCTTCAGAGACGTTTACCGCCTATGCCGGACGAAAATCAAAAAGAACAGACCGATGCAAAAATTAATCGTAGAAATATTATGCAGGTTAAGATTAACCAGAGCGATAGAATTTTTGCCGGTGGTCAGGTTATTGATGTATCTCAGGTGAAAGATAAGATTATAGAGTTCATTATGAATCCTGCTAATAACGAGAGTCTCTCGGAGAAAGAGATGACCGATATTGAGGGATTCGGACAATATGCTGTTTCAAAAGGGCTTGTTTCTTTGCAGAACGACCGTGGAACCAGTTATGATTCTTATATAAGAGTTCAGAATGAGATTGTAAAGGCATTTAACGAAATCCGTGATAATTTTGCATCACAGAATTATGGTAAAAAGTACGCATTTTTGGATGAGACCAAACAGAAGATCGTTCGTGATGTGATACCTCAGAGTATATCAGAGGCTGAACCAAAAGATGTAAGTAAACGTAAATAGAGAGGAGATAAAATATGGCTAAATTTGCAAGAAAAGGAAAAGGCGGCATGCCCGCAATTAACACATCTTCGCTTCCGGATGTTATCTTCATGTTACTATTCTTCTTTATGGTTACCACAACAATGCGTGAGACTGATGTGTTAGTTAAAGTAAAATTACCAGAAGCTTCAGAAGTTATTAAATTAGAGAGAAAAGACCTTGCTGCTTATATTAATATAGGTGAACCTGTAGGTAATAAGCAGGCTGAGTTTGGTACTGATGCCCGTATACAGTTGAATGATTCGTTCAAGTCTGTAGACGATATCAGAGACTTTATTGCAGCAGAGAGAGAATCGAAAGCTGAGTCTGACCGTGGGCTTATGACCGTAGCTATTAAAGCTGACGAGAATGTACGTATGGGTATCATTACCGATGTTAAACAAGAGTTAAGACGTTGTTCGGCATTAAAAGTAATGTACTCTGCTCGTGGCGTAGCTGCTCCAAAAGACTAGAGGACATAGATTATATTTAAGAAGGCGGATATTTTATCCGCCTTTTTTTGTACCTTTGAACCTCTTAAAATACTAAAATACGAATGTTATGAATTTTAATAAGTTAAAATCGACAGTGCTTTGCATAATGGTGCTGCTTATTGTTTCGTCTTGTGCGACACAGCAGAAAAAAGCAAAATATGTGTTCTATTTCATAGGTGATGGAATGGGGTTTTCTCATATAGCTCTTGCAGAGGGGTATAAGGCAACCAAAGAGGGTAAAATAGGAAGCACTCCGCTGCGGTTCACTCAGTTTCCGGTAATGGGTATGGCAACAACTTATTCTGCAAGTAATTATATTACATGTTCTTCTGCTGCCGGGACCGCTCTTTCTACCGGCACTAAAACCAAGAACCATATGCTTGGCGTTGCTCCGGATTCTTCCAATCTAAAAAGTATTTCATATAAAATTCATGAGGCCGGTATTCCGGTTGGTGTTATGACCACTGTTACCATCGATCATGCAACCCCTGCTTCGTTTTATGCACATTCTGTCGCCAGAAGCGATTATTACGGAATTGCGGCACAACTTCCTTTATCGGGATTTGAGTTTTTTGCAGGTGGCGGATTTGAAGGAGCAAAGGATAAACGGGATAGTACAAAATCTTTGTATGATATTGCTGCGGAGAATGGTTATACCGTGGCATATGGTCTGGCCGATTATGCTGCTAAGAAAGCTGCTTCGCAAAAAGTGATTTTGTTTCAGGAGAAAGGAAAAGAGAATACGATCCTTCCTTATGTAATGGAGCGAACAGATAAGGATCTTACTCTTTCCCAGATTGTTACCGAGGCTATTGATTTTCTTGATGCACAAAAGAAAGGTTTCTTTATGATGGCTGAGGGTGGTAAAATTGACTGGGCAGCCCATTCGAACGATGTTGCCGGGACAATCTTTGAGACTTTGGATATGGATGCCGCCATTGAGGTTGCATATCAGTTCTATCAGAAACATCCCGATGAGACTCTGATTGTTGTAACGGCAGATCATGAGACAGGAGGAGTATCTTTGGGGCGTACGGCTGGATATAATTATGATCTTGCCGTTATTCCTGATCCTATGGGACATGCTGCTACTGTGGAGACAACGGTTGATAATTATATGTCGGGAGCCTCTCACGATTCTTTGTCTACAAAGGCAATGATCGGATGGACAACCGGATCGCATACGGGTGGTGCTGTTCCGGTGTTTGCCGTTGGAGCCGGAAGCACTCAATTTGCCGGACGTATGGATAATACCGATATTCCAAAGAAAATCTGTGCTGCAATGGGAATTGTATTTTAATGTTGTTTGAGATATTGAAATAAATTCCGGTTGTGAATCAATATAGCTTTTTTAGAATTGTAATGCTCCTCTGTTTCCTGTTTGTTTTTGGCGTTTCTTATGGGGCACCAAAAAGGGAATTCAGAGGAGCATGGATTCATATTGTAGGGAACAATGTAATCCGTACTATGAGCACCCAACAGGTGCAGAAAATGTTGACCGATGCGCTGGATGCCATACAGGATGCCGGATGCAATGCCGTAATCTTTCAGGTGAGACCTGCCGCCGATGCTTTTTATTATTCATCCATAGAACCGTGGAGCCGTTATCTGACGGGGGTGCAGGGGAAGGTTCCGGAGCCTTTCTGGGATCCGTTGCAGTTTATGATTGAGCAAACTCATAAACGGGGAATGGAGATTCATGCGTGGTGCAATCCCTACAGGGTTACGCTAAATGCCAATGATACGCTGTGTAAGGAGCATCTCTATTTTAAGAATCCCGATATTTTTGTTAAATACGGTAAACAAATTTATTTTAATCCGGCCGAACCGGCTTCCAGAGAGTTTACGGTAAAGGTGGTGGCGGATATTGTGAGCCGCTATGATATTGAGGCGATTCATTTTGATGATTATTTTTATCCGTATCCTATTGCGGGGGAGAAATTTGATGATGATAAGGCATTTAAGAAATATGCTGCACAGCAAGGGTTTTCAAACAAAG
>JAVWIB010000023.1:6898-15787 GCA_036639755.1 Bacteroidales bacterium | reverse complement strand
GATTGGCGTCGGCATCATGTGGAATTGCTGATTGGAGAGCTGAATGATACGATAAAAAAAATTAAACCTTGGGTGAGGTTTGGGATTAGCCCCTTTGGTATCCACAGAAATAAAAAAGATACTCCCGACGGATCGGGCAGCAATACCAACGGCCTCTCTAATTATGATGAGTTGTTTGCCGATGTGCCCAAGTGGGCAAAATCCGGCATGATTGATTATTATGTGCCGCAGCTTTATTGGGAGATCGGGCATCCGCGTGCTGATTATGAAACCCTAATTGAGTGGTGGAACCAGCAGGACGGCCGGGGACAGCTTTATATCGGACAAAGTATCGGGACCATGAAAAAACAGATTAAGCATAAGATTGATTTATCGCGTAAACTGAAAAATGTGGAGGGAAATGTGTGGTGGCCAGGCTGGTCTTTGGTAGCGAATAGCGGCAAGGTGGCGGATAGCCTGCGGCTGAAGTATCAGAAAGAGCCGGCGTTCGTTCCGGCATATGGCAGTTTGGATGATATAGCTCCCGCAGCCATAGAGCAGATTGCAAAAAACGGCCGTGTGATAGAGTGGATGCAGAGTGAGGAAGATACCGCAGATCCTTTGCAAAAAGCGTTGTTCTATGCCGTATATTGTTTCCCCAATGGGGCAAAAGTGGATACGGATAATACCAAATATCTGCTGAAAATCACCCCGGAAAGCAGTTTTAATGTAATTGAAGAAAATCCGGCGCATGCAGCCGGCTGCCGCTATATAATTACCGTCATAGACCGTTGCTGGAACGAAAGTGCTGCCAGCAAAGAGCTATGGTATTAGACTAATTAATCGTGTAGCCAAAATGATTAGCCGGAGATAGAAATATTTTATATAAAAATAATATATGAGAAAATTAGTAGCCGCCATTAGTATATTCTGTGCATGTTCTGTATTCGGAACCGGAATATTCGCACAAACCAATGCCGGAGAACAAAAAAAATTCTCCGCCCATTATTACAAACGGTACGCAGAATTTGAAAAAGGACAAGCTATCGGGAAACAAGATATTGTGTTCCTCGGAAACAGCCTTACGGAAGGGGGAAAATGGAACGAGTATTTTCAGAATGTTTCGGAGAAACTGGCAAAAAGAGGGGGAGCCATCCGCAATTGCGGAATTATTGGAGATGATGCGGTTGGAATGTATGAAAGGCTGCACCAGATTCTTCCCGGCACCCCAAAAAAAATATTTTTGCTGGTGGGAGTAAACGATATTAGCCATAATCTTTCTGCAGACAGTGTACTCGTACTTGTAGATAAGGTAATTGGAAAGATAAAGAGAGAATCTCCAAAAACAAAACTGTATCTACAATCGCTGCTGCCAATAAACAGTCAGAAAAACAAATACAAGACAATGATTGGTAAAGCACAGATTATAAAAGAGGTAAATGCCGGATTGGAACAACTGACCAAGAAGTATAAAATTCCTTATATTGAGCTGTATAACTATTTTACCACTCCCGGTTCCATAGAGCTGCGGGAGGAGTTTACATCGGACGGATTGCATATAAATAGTGCCGGATATGAAATTTGGGTAAGAGAGATAAAGAAGTATGTAAAATAATTCTTAACTTTGCCTAGTTTACGAAGTTTTATAATCTAAAACTTAATTATTTAAAAGTTACAAAAATGAGTGAAATTAAAAGACAGAGAGTGTCTCAACTACTCGGCGAGGCTCCCGGAGCGGATGTGTTGGCTAAAGGTTGGGTAAGGACAAAACGAGGTAATAAGAACGTTGCTTTTATAGCATTGAATGACGGTTCTACCGTTAATAATATACAGGTAGTTTGTGATGCTAATAATTTCTCAGAGGAACTTTTAAAGAATATTACCACCGGAGCGTGTATTGCTGTAAAAGGAAAATTGGTGGAATCGCTTGGCCAAGGGCAACATGTGGAGATTCAGGCAGAAGAGATAGAGATTTACGGCACTGCAGATCCCGATAAATATCCGTTGCAGAAAAAAGGGCATAGTGTGGAGTTCCTGAGGGAAATTGCCCATTTGAGACCGCGTACCAATACATTCGGGTGTGTATTAAGAATAAGACATGCAATGGCATTTGCTATTCATAACTATTTTAACGATAGGGGTTTCTATTATATGCACACCCCGCTTATTACCGCATCTGATTGCGAGGGGGCAGGGGCAATGTTTCAGGTTACCACGATGGATCTGAACAATATTCCTAAGACCAAAGAGGGGGCGGTAGATTTCTCCGATGATTTCTTTGGAAAACAGACAGCTCTTACCGTTAGCGGACAGCTGGAGGGGGAGCTTGGAGCAATGGCTTTGGGACAGATTTATACGTTCGGACCAACTTTCAGGGCGGAAAATTCAAATACTCCGCGCCACTTGGCCGAATTCTGGATGATTGAACCGGAGGTTGCATTTAATGAGATTACAGAGAATATGGATCTTGCGGAGGATTTTATTAAATATTGCGTAAGATATGCTTTGAAAAACTGTATGGATGATCTGAAGTTCTTAAATGATATGTTTGATAAAGAGCTTATTGCCCGTTTGGAAGGGGTTGTGAATACAGAGTTTGTGAGACTTTCGTATACGGAGGGTGTAAAGATTCTTATGGCTTGCACAGAGAAATTTGAGTATCCGGTTTCGTGGGGAATCGATCTGCAGAGCGAGCATGAGAGATACCTTGTAGAGAAACATTTTAAAAAGCCGGTTATTTTAACAGATTATCCAAAAGAGATTAAGGCTTTCTATATGAAACTAAATGCAGACGGAAAGACAGTAAGGGCTATGGATGTGTTATTCCCTAAGATTGGTGAAATTATAGGAGGATCGCAGAGAGAAGAGAATCTGGAGGTCTTGGAGAGGAGGATTGCGGAGTTGAATATGGACACAACCAACTTGTGGTGGTATATGGATACCCGCAGGTTTGGAACGGCTCCTCATAGCGGATTCGGACTGGGATTTGAGCGTCTGTTGTTGTTTGTTACCGGTATGACCAATATCAGAGATGTGATTCCGTTCCCAAGAACGCCAAAAAGTGCTGATTTTTAGACGAAGTGCTAATTGTAAAAGTGCTTATTTTTAGAAGAATATAGATATATGCTTATTATTGGAATAGCCGGCGGTACAGGATCCGGTAAAACAACGGTTGTAAAGAAGCTTAGCGGATTACTTAAAAAGGAGGATATTGTGGTTATTCCGCAAGACTCTTACTATAAAGACAGTAGCCATCTTACCACCGAGGAGAAGGCGGTTCAGAATTTTGACCATCCCGATTCTGTTGATTTTGACTTGCTCATTCAACACTTAAAGGAGCTTAGGAGTGGGAAAAGTATCGAACAGCCGGTTTATTCTTACATTACCTGTTCCAGATCTAAAACGGAGACGGTGCATGTGCATCCTTCTCATATTATTATTGTAGAGGGGATTCTTATTTTTACATGTGCAAAACTCAGGAAGATGCTGGATATTATGGTGTATGTAGATGCTGATGCTGACGACAGGCTTGCCCGGGTAATCTCTCGTGATACGGTGGAACGGGGTAAAAATGTGGAACAGGTGCTTGTACGCTATGAACAGACCGTTAAACCAATGCATCTGCAGTTTATAGAGCCAAGTAAGCGTTATGCCGATATTATTGTTCCTCAAGGGGGGCATAATAAAGTAGCTATTGATATCCTTACGGCTACTATAGAGAAGGCACTGAATAAGGCAATATAAATAACATGGGTTTTCTTACTACAAAAGAGAAAAAAATAGGATTTTATTCAACGGTGATTTTTCACTTGTTGATGATTATAGGATTTCTCCTCACCGGTATTCATGGAATTATTCGTGAGGAGACTTCTTTTGTTCTGGATTTTACCAAACAGGAGGAATTGGAGCAGATGGACAAAGTGGTGCAGATGAAAGAGCAGGCGAGTAAGGAGATAGATGATATTTTAAGCGGTCGGGCTCCCGATAATCAATATAGAAATGTAGCTGTAGACCGAAGCAGTAAGGCTCTTAAAGATGATCGGTTTAAAAACCCCAATCAGGTATATGATGAGGCAAAGGCTTTGCAGAAAAAGCTGGATGCGTCCCGCAGGGAGGCTATGAAAGAACAGGGGGCAGATGATGCCGTAAGCGGCGAGAGTAAAGAATCAAATAATAAAGTTCAGACATATAAAGGCCCTTCGGTTATTTCGTACTCGTTGGACGGACGTAAATCCATCTCTTTGCCGGTGCCGGTTTATAAATGTTACGGAGGGGGAGATGTATCGGTGAGGATACTGGTTAATAAAAAAGGATATGTTGTGGATGCGCAGGTAATTGATAGCGTATCGGCCCCGGATGATTGTATACGCAGGTATGCGGTGGATGCGGCAAAACGTTCTCGCTTTACAGCTTCCGCCTCTGCCCCCGATAAGCAGGCTGGGGAAATAGTTTACAGATTTATAGCGCAGTAATCGTGCAATTGAATTTTGAGGGGAAACTCACCCATCGTGGAGAATGAGATAACAGTAATACATTTTATCGTTAAAGAAAATGTTATTAAGTGCGTTTTTTCGTTTGATTTTATGTAAATACGGCTATATTTGCATAATATGGATTGGGGGCTAATAACTGCATTTCGCGACCAATACATTGACCTGCTAAAGCAGTACTATTTTGTTGGTGGCATGCCCGAAGTTGTGGCAAGCTATGCAAGTGAAAAGGATTTCAAAGAGGTTCGGTTACTACAAAATGACCTATTACGCTCGTACAATGCCGATTTTTCAAAGCATCCACCTCTTGATGTAATTCCAAGAATCAAAATGGTATGGAACAGCACTCCATCTCAGCTGGCGAAAGAGAATAAAAAATTCATCTTTAACGTAGTGAAAAAAGGGAGTAGGGCAAAGGAGTTTGAATTGGCAATTGAGTGGCTCAAAGAGGCAGGATTACTCTATAAGGTAACGAGAATTAATAACGCTGCACTTCCACTTGATGGGTTTGAAGACACGAATGCATATAAGCTTTTTATGGTTGATGTGGGGTTGCTCGGAGCTCAATCTGGCTTGGATGTCAAGACATTAATTGACGGCAATGCTATCTTTACGCAATACAAAGGTGCACTTACAGAACAGTATGTGTTACAACAACTTCTATACAATGAGGATATAAAAATCCATTATTGGACTCCCGATATAGGTATTGCCGAGGTTGATTTTGTCATTCAGCTTGGCGGAAAGGTTATTCCTGTGGAGGTAAAAGCAGAGGAGAATCTAAAGTCGAAATCACTGAAAAGTTTTAATGAAAAATATAAACCTTTGTTATCAATCAGAACTTCAATGTCTAATTTCAGAGCGGAGGAAAATTTGACTAACTTACCGCTATATGCAATATCGGTTTTGTCAAAGTTGTAAACCCTATAAATATTTTTTATATGTTTGCATGGGAGCCTTTTAAGTTGCTTTTTATTACTAAATTATTAAATCTTAACCTAGCATATTATGAAAAATCTTTTTTACCTTAGTTTTGTTGTGCTATTATTTTCTTGCTCTGCCCCAAAAGAGGAAAATAGCTTAGTTCATGTATCTCTTCCGGCAGAGGGGACAGAGTTTGTGTCTTGGTTTGACACGTTTCCCGATATGGAGATGATTTGTTTAACAGGAGAAAACAAACCGATGTTTGCCCTTTTTTCTAACCTGATTGTTTGTGATGATGCGTATTATGTAATTGATCAGGCTCAGTCACAACAAGTGTTTCGTTTTAATAAAGACGGTAAGTACCTTAATAGTATTGGGGCGTTTGGCAGAGGCCCCAATGAATATCTGGACATAACAGATGTAATGATAGATGGTAAAGGAAATGTTTTAATTTATTCCAAAAATCTGGGTATTGTATTTACCTATTCTCCCGATGGAGTGCTGTTAGAGAAGAAAGAACTTCCTTATGCTACAGAGAGGTTTATTTCTCATAAAGGATTTAATTATCATTATGTGGGAACTGCTTCTTACCAATATGAAGGCACTGCTGCCAATCCGGGAGATTATAGACTTTATGTAACTGATAATAACGGGCAAACAGTGGGAAAATACCTTCCGTCACCAATTGCACCTGCCTTACCAAATATGCAGACGTTTTCTAGGAATGGGGATATCCTTTATTTGTGTCCTGCGGAGGGGAATGATATTTATCAACTGGAAAACGGAAAAATTCAGACAAAATACAGCTTTGATTTTGGAGAATATAATCTTCCTAAAGAGTATTATGAATGTGCAAATCTTGGTGCTATCGGAGAACTTATAAAAGACAAAACCATCGCTTCTAAACTTGACTTTTGGGGGAATGATAATTGTGCTATTTTGGAAGGGATGCGTCAAACAGGCTTTACAGCGTTTAATCCTTTTTGCGGAATTAAAGATAGAAAAAAAGATACTTGGAAATGGTTTAATTTTAAGGTAGATAGTTTTATCTTTTTTAGGTATATGGATAACGGGTATGCTTATTTTATAGCAGATCCTGAAATGGTTAAACAATTACCCGGATTAGCAGAACGCTTTCCTCGTTTGAATACATTGAGTATGAATGACGGAATGGTCTTATTTAAGGCTAGTACAAAGAATATAATTTACTAATCAATCGTTGCAAATAGTAGGCGTACTTTAAAGATGGTAAATATTTAAAATATATTTTGTTGTTTATCCAAATATTATGCATATCTTGCATCACTTTTGCATTTAGTGTGAAAGGTATTATTAAAAAATTTAACAAATTACAAAATGAAAGAAGGAATCGTAAAATTTTTCAATGTTGAAAAAGGATTCGGATTTATCACTCCTAATGAGGGTGGTGAGGATGTTTTTGTTCACAAAAGCGGTCTTAAAAACAGAATTAACGAAGGCGACAAAGTTGGTTTTGATGTAGAGAAAGGCAAAAAAGGTCTTAACGCAGTGAACGTTGTATTACTATAATCTAGTATACAATTATTAAATGAAAATTCTATTATAATTATTATATATATATATTTATTTTAGTAGTCATTTGGGGCGGATTCTTAGGAATCTGCCTTTTTTTTATTTTAGCTGAACCGAATTGTCTTTTTTTTTCTTAAATTTGTGACTAGACAAAATCAATTATAAAAAATATGGCAAAGCGCGTTTTAATTACCGGTGCTACCGGTTATATTGGCTCTCATACAATTGTGGAGCTTGTTCATGCAGGTTATGAGGTTATAGGGGTTGATAATTTCTCTAATTCCACCCCCAAGGTTCTGGATGGAATTGCAAAGATACTGGGGCGAAAAATAGATTTTATGGAGGTAGATTGTACTTGTTACGACGCATTTGCCAAGGTTTTTGAGAAATATCCCGATATTGAAGCGGCCATTCATTTTGCCGCCAGCAAAGCCGTAGGGGAGAGTGTTCAGAAGCCTATTCTTTATTATAGGAACAACAACGGTTCTTTACTGAACCTTATTGAACTGATGACAACCAGAGGGAAAGGTGCTAATATTGTCTTCTCTTCTTCTTGTACTGTTTACGGGCAGCCGACCTCCGAATTTCTCCCTATTGCCGAGAATGCTCCCCTGCAGAGCGCAACCTCTCCTTACGGCCGTACCAAGCAGATGGCCGAGGATATTCTACAGGATTGCGTAAAGGCGTATGATCATCTTAATGTTTGTGCCTTGCGCTATTTTAATCCCATTGGGGCTCACCCCACTGCCCATATCGGGGAGCTACCGAACGGTGTTCCGCAGAATCTGATCCCTTATATTACCCAAACTGCTGCAGGAATAAGGGAGTGTTTGAGTGTTTACGGAGGTGATTATAGTACTCTCGACGGTTCTTGCATAAGAGATTATATTTATGTGGTGGATCTTGCTAAAGCACATGTAAAGGCTGTGGATCGGCTCCTTGCAAAAGGGGAGAGATGGGATGTATTTAATTTGGGAACCGGTACGGGGTTATCTGTTCTGCAGCTGATAAACGAATTTATAAAAGCCACCGGGGTGAAGTTGAATTATAAAATAGTAGGGCGCCGTGCAGGGGATATAGAGCAGGTATGGGCAGACCCTGCAAAGGCAAATCGGGTGCTTGGGTGGAGTGCGGATACTCCTATAGGTGAAGTCCTGGCCTCTGCCTGGAGGTGGCAGCAAGGGCTGAAATAACATAGAAAAGAATTTTTTTTGCAAACTAAGCAAAATAGTTTGCATATTATTCTTCTAATTATTACTTTTACTGGAAACTTGGAAAAATTATAATTGTATGAAACAGAGGCAACTTGTGTTTTTGTTGTTTTTCGGTCTGTTGTTCTGCCCCGGTTACGGGCAGAATCACGGTGGGCAGCAGGCAATAATTCCCCTTACCATGACATTGGATGAGGCTATTCAGACAGCCCGAGAGCAATCATTAACCGCAATGCTTGCAAAACATAATTTTCTGGTTAACTATTGGCAGTTCAGAACGTACCGGGCGCAATTTCTTCCATCGTTAAACTTAACATCCAATCTGGGGCAGTACAACCGGTCGCTGATTGCCGTGCAGAACAGTGAGACCGGAGGAATCAATTATGTGAATAATGATAACCTAAAGAACAGCCTCAGCTTATCAATTGATCAGAATATTGCGTTAACGGGCGGTAAGGTGTCGTTGTATACATCGTTGTACCGACTGGACCAATTTTCTCCCGATAAGGCAGTAACTTATAATTCCCAACCTATTAATATATCGTATAATCAGCCGATAAGGGCGTTTAACTCACTTAAATGGCAGAAAAAAATAGAGCCGAAGAGGTTTGAAAAGGCTAAGATGGAGTATCTGGAGCGAATGGAGGATGTGACACTTTCTGCGACTCAGTATTTTTTTGATCTACTTATTTCTCAAAAGGAGCTTGAGCTTGCCCGCAGCAGTGATGCGAATA
>JAVWIB010000023.1:0-6888 GCA_036639755.1 Bacteroidales bacterium | reverse complement strand
TGCAATTGCTCAGGAGCGTTTTCAGATAGGTTCTGTTTCTAAAGATGAGTTGCTGCAATTGAAACTCAGGATGTTGAATAATGAGATTGCATTGAGAGATAAAGAACTTTCCGTAAAATCCAAGATGATGAAATTAAGGAATTTTATGGGCTTTAACGAACGGGTGGATATTACTCTGAATGTTCCTGCCTCTGATTTTAATTTGGCTCTTAATTATGAGGAGGTGATGTATAATGTTACCACGAACTCTTCGTTTGCACTTGCAAATGATATTAGTAAGATTACGGCACAGCGGGAGGTTGCCCGAGCAAAGGCAACGGCCGGGTTGCAGGCAGAGCTGTATGCTCAGTTTGGACTTACCCAAATTGGAAAGGGATTGGGAGATGCGTATAAATCTCCTCTGGATCAGGAGATTGTAGGTCTTACTCTTAAATTACCTATTATGGACTGGGGGCTTGGACGCGGAGGGGTTAAAGTTGCCAAATCGCAGGATAAGGTGGTGGAGTTGCAGGTGGAACAGGCAATAAACGAGAAACGGGAGAATGTATTGTTTAAGGTGTTGCAATTTAATTTGCAGGGGAATCAGTGTTCTGTTTCTGCCCAGGCAGATACCATTGGACGTGAACGGTTTGAGGTGACCAAACAACGCTTTTTGAACGGTACCATTAATGTTACCGAATTAAATAATGCACAAACCGAGATGGATAATGCCGTAATGCGTTACCTGCAGGATTTGAGCAACTATTGGAATTATTATTATGATTTGCGCCGCCTGAGTTTGTTTGATTATTTTAAGGGGCAGAAGCTGACCGAAGATTTTGAGAGGTTGAGCGGCGAAAAAATGTAGTAGTAAACGATATGATATAGAGAATTAACTGAGATTACTTACGATTTATAAATTTTAATACCCCTAAGTGACTATGAGAAGCGTATCTATAATAGCATTCGCAATTGCGGCAGTTGCGGTTTTATCTTGTAAGAGTGATAAGAAAACAGCCGATGATGTGAGTTCTGCCAAGGCAAGTTTTGTTGCCGAGAAAAACCTTGTGGATACCATGGTCTTGCGCAAGGTTGATTTTAACCGAGAGGTAATCAGTAATGGAAACCTTAAGGCGGTAAAACGGGCCGAGTTAAAATTTAATACGCAGGGAGAGATAGCGGAGGTGTTTGTTCAGAACGGTGCTGCCGTAAGTAAGGGGACTCCTATTGTAAAGTTGAATGAAGATAATCTAAAGGTAAAACTGGAGCAGGCCAGGCTGACACTGGATAAGACGGAGCTCGATTTTAAAGATAATCTGATAGGATACGGCTATGGTACGGATACATTAAAGATTCCGGCAGATTTGCTGAAGATTGCAAAGATACGATCGGGGTATACAACAGCCAGCCAGAATTATAAACTTGCCAAATACGATCTGGAGCATGCTACGCTGGTGGTTCCGTTTGGTGGGGTGATTGCCAATTTGCAGGCCAAACCCTATGAGCAGAGCAAGGATGTGGTGTGTATGGTGATTGACGATTCCTCTTTTGATGTGGAGTTTAATTTGCTGGAGAGCGAGCTCTCTTATATAAAAATGGGGCAGAGCGTAAAGATTGTCCCTTTTACGGATGTAACGGGAAATTATCAGGGAGTTATTAAGGCTATTAATCCGCTGGTGGATGAGAAGGGGCAGGTAAAGATTATTGCTTCTTTGAATAATAAGGGGAAGAAGTTGGTGGACGGAATGAATGTAAAGGTGTATATTGAGAGTTTGAGCAGAGAGCAACTTGCCGTTCCAAAGAGTGCGGTGGTGATAAGGGATGGTTATGACGTGTTGTTTACACTGGACCCGCAGACGAGTAAAGCCGGATGGGTGTATGTAGATGTGCTGTCCTCTAATAGCAGCAGTCATATTGTAAGGGGGAATGAGCAGAAGAATGCCGAGTTAAAGGAGGGTGAAATTATTATTATAAGCGGAAATCTGAATCTGGCGAATGATAGTAATGTGGAGGTGAAGAAAAAATAAGTCATTTACACATTTCAAAAATAATCCACTATGATTGATAAACTTATTAGGAGGCCTATTGCGGTTACAATGAGTGTTATTGCTATACTCATTCTGGGGTTTGTGGCGTTGGGAATGTTACCGGTATCGTTAATGCCAAATGTGGATATTCCGCAAATTACCGTGCAGTTGAATCTGAACGGGGCAAATGCAAGGGAGATTGATGCAACGGTGATTAAACCGCTGAGGAATCAGCTGATACAAATTTCTACCATTAAGGAACTTAGATGCGAGGCCGATAACGGCAGCGGTATTATTTTTATGCAATTTGAGCACGGCTCCAATCTGGATTTTAATTTTATTGAGGTAAATGAGAAGATAGACAGAGCTTTGGTGAATTTGCCCAAGGAGCTGGAGCGTCCAAAGATTATAAAGGCGAGTGCTACCGATATTCCGGTGTTTTTTATTGATATTACAGCCGATAATAAATCGGTAGAGAGCTTTATAGAACTGAGCCGTTTTGCCAAGGAGGTAATTTCAAAAAGGATTGAACAGATTGAGCAGGTGGCTCTGGTGGATATAAGCGGTGTGCAGGGGTCGCAAATTCTGATTGAACCCGATAATGAAAAGATAAGGGCTTTGGGTATTACTATTTCCGATTTGGAGAATGCCATTAAGAACAATAATATTTCGCTGGGAAATCTTACCATTAAAGATGGGTATTATCAGTGGAGCGTGCGGTTTGATTCCGAGATTAAGAGCCGTGAGGATATAGAGTCTATTCATCTGAATATTCATGAAAGAATTTATTTGTTTAAGGATCTTGCTTCGCTTACGGTTTTACCGGGCCAGACAGACGGCATGGTGCGCAGTGATGATAAAAGGGCGGTGACGTTTGCCGTTATTAAGCAGAGCGATGCCAAAATGAGCGATTTAAAGGATAATCTGGATAAATTGATGCAGGATTTTAAGAAGGAGTATCCAAATGTTACTTTTACGGTTTCCAGAAACCAGACGGAGCTTTTGGATTATTCCATTCGTAATCTGCAAAGCAATATTGTAATAGGTGCTCTTCTGGCTGTGCTTGTTATTTTCTTTTTTCTGAAAGATTTTCGCTCCCCTATATTGGTGACAATTACCATTCCGCTCTCTTTGATTATCTCTTTGTTGTGTTTGTATTTGCTGGGGGTTACAATTAATATTATCTCGTTATCGGGACTTATATTGGGTATAGGAATGATGGTGGATAATTCCATTATTGTGATTGATAATATTACGCAGCATTGGGAACGGGGTGATTCTCTGCATAATGCGGTTGTAAAAGGGACAAATCAGGTAATTGCTCCTATGTTGAGTTCCGTGCTTACTACATGTGCTGTGTTTATTCCTCTCATTTTCCTTAGCGGTATTGCAGGATCTTTGTTTTATGATCAGGCGATGGGGGTTACGGTGGGGTTGATGTCGTCGTTTTTTGTGGCGGTGACGGTGATTCCGGTGTATTATAAATTGCTTTATGTAAACAAGAGTGCGCATGATGAGAATAAGTATTTGCAGAGGTTGCAAATGATTGATTATGTGAGTGTGTATGAGAAAGGGCTAAAGTGGGTGTTCCGTCGGCAGAAACTGGCATGGTGTGTTTTTTTATTGATGATTCCGTTAATGTATCTTATTTATCTGGTGATTGATAAGTCTAAACTTCCGCCCCTGACACATGATGATGTTGTGTTGAATATTGATTGGAATACTCCTGTGGATATTCTTGAGAACGACCGCAGAACCTGTGAGTTGCTGGAGGTGGTGAAGGAGGATGTGGCAGCCTCTAATACCCTTATTGGAAAGCAGGATTTTCTCCTTTCTCATACAGGCGATATTGATAAGGGGGGAGCAATGATCTATGTGAAGGCAAAGGATGCCGATAAGTTGCCCGCTGTGCAGGAAAAATTGGAAGAAGTAATACGGGAAAGGTATCCCAAGGCTACATTTACGTTTTCTCAGTCTGCTAATATTTTTAATCTTATTTTTTCCGAGAATGAGCCCTCGCTGGTGGCTATGATTAAGGGGCATGACGGAGTGGCTCCCCAGCCCGATATGTTGAATCATATTCTGGGGCGGATTAAAGAGGCGTTGCCGCAGTTGTATATTGAACCGGTGTTGTGGCAGGAGCAGATCTTGTTTGTGGTGAATCAGGAGCTTATGACGTTGTATAAACTGAATTATAGTATGATTTATACGGCACTGAGCCGTGCTACCAAGGAGAATACGTTGTTTTCTATTAAATCGGGTACGTTTAGTATTCCTATTGTGTTTGGGGATAAGGATGGAGATGCGGAGAATTTGCTGGCGTTGCAGGTGAAAAACAGTGACGGGATTGCGATCCCTCTCTCTCTGGTGGTGAGTGAGAGACGTGTGAGAGATTTAAAGACAATTGTATCGGGAAAGGATGGGGATTATTATCCGCTGAATCTGATGATTCCCGATAAAGATATTCCTGCTACGGTAAAGGCAATTGATAAGCTGGCCAAAGAGGGGGGAGATTTTAATGTAAGTTTTGCAGGGGCCTATTTTGCTGGCCGGGAGATGATGCAAGAACTGGTGATGGTGCTGATTGTCTCTTTGTTATTGCTGTTTTTTATTCTGGCAGCACAGTTTGAATCGCTGGTGCAGCCGCTCATTATTTTGTCTGAGATTGTGGTGGATTTATGTGGGGCGTTTTTTGCGTTGTGGATTTGCGGATCGGGGATTAATTTAATGTCGCTGATTGGGATTGTGGTGATGTGCGGTATTGTGATTAATGACTCGATTCTTAAGGTAGATACAATCAATCATCTTAGAAAGGATGGGTATTCGTTATTGCGGGCTATTATGCTGGCCGGTTCCAGACGTTTGAAACCTATTCTTATGACAAGTCTTACTACCATTCTGGCCATTGCTCCGTTTCTGGTAAGGGGCGATATGGGGTCTGATCTGCAGTTTCCTTTGTCGGTTGCCCTTATCGGAGGAATGATTCTGGGAACGGCTGTGAGCATATTCTTTATCCCTGTTTTTTATTATGAGATTTACAGGAGGAGCGGGAAATGAAAAAAATACCGGCATTCTCGGTCATCCTTATTTTTGTGGTGCTTATGATTATAGGTGCGGGGGTAATCCCGTTGCTGAATATTCAATATACACCCAGTCTGAAGGGGAGTGAGGTATCGGTGAGTTTCTCATGGAACGGAGCTTCTGCCAAATTAATTGAGATGGAGGTTACCTCCAAACTTGAGGGGCTGATTGCTTCTGTAAACGGGATTAAGAAAGTATCCTCGGTTTCCAGAAAAGATATGGGGAGTATTACCGTGGAGCTTAAAAGCAAAGATGATGTGGAGCATATACGGTTTGAGATTGCCCAGCTTATACGGCAGATTTATAAGAAATTGCCGGAAGGGTGCTCTTATCCTTCTCTCTCTGTTGCCGCTACCGGCAGCAATGTGCCGGCAATTCTTACCTTTACTGTAAATGCGGATATTCCCACACAGGATATAGAAAATTATACACAGGAGCATATTGTAAAGGAGCTGCGGCTTATAAAGGGGGTAAATTCGGTTGATTTATCGGGAGCTACTCCTTATTACAGAGAGGTCTCTTTTGATCCGCAGAAATTGGCTGCGTTGCAGATAAGCATTGCCCAGGTGATGGATGCCGTACGGGGAGCTATTTCCGATTTTGCCATTGTGGGGAGTGTGAACCAAACCGGTATTTTGCTCAAACGGGATACCGATCCCCAAAAACTGGAATTGATTCCGGTTAAAAGTGTGGACGGGCGTATTGTGCGGGTGGGAGATATTGCCAATGTGGAGAAAAAAGAGCGGGTTCCCAATCGGTATTACAGAATTAATGGATTGAATACCATTAATATAACCGTTTATCCGGAGAAATATGTAAATACGTTGGATGTTTGTGCTGCGGTAAAGGCCAAAATGAAGAGCTTGGAGGTTAATTTTCCGGAGAAATTTGCGGTAATTGTATCGTATGACTCATCAATTACCTTAAAGGAGGAGTTACATAAGATTATTGTGCGGACGGTGTTGTCTCTTATTATTCTTCTGGTATTTGTGTTTGCGGTGAGCCTGAGCCTGCGCTATTTATTTATTATCTCTATTGCTCTGGCGGCCAATATTTTTATTGCATTTATCTTTTATGTGCTGTATGATATGGAGATTCATCTCTATTCTCTGGCCGGTATTACGGTCTCTCTGGGAATTATTATCGATACCTCTATTATTATGATTTCCCATTACGGCTATTATAAGAACCGGAAAGTATTTATAGCCATTCTGGCGGCCCAGATGACCAGCATAGGGGCTCTTGTGGTGGTCTTTTTGTTACCGGAACAGCAACGGGCCACTCTGGTGGATTTTTCGGGGGTAATTATTATTAATCTGGCTATATCATTGCTGGTTTCTATGTTGCTGATACCGGCTTTGGTAGATACCATTGGGGTAAAACAGGGAGATTTGAGCAGCAAGAGCTCGTTTAAAAACCATAAACGGGTGATTGTGTTTAACCGATTTTATGGCCGGTATATTTACTTTGCAAAGAAATATAAATGGATTCTGTTTGTGATTATTATTCTGGGGTTTGGTATTCCGGTAAGCAAGCTCCCCGATAAACTTGGCTCTGAGGCTAAAGAGAGTTTTTATATTGCAAAACAGGATACCACCAAAAAGAAAGATAATATTGCCGTTAAGGTATATAATAAGACATTTGGGTCCGATTTCTTTAAGAATAAAATTAAAGAGAAGGCGGATAAGTTGTTGGGGGGGAGTTTGCGGTTGTTCTTAAAAAATTACGGATCGTACGGCGGCTATTATCGGGAGCCTGCCCGCCCAAACCTAAGTATTATGGCCTCTCTCCCCGATGGTTG
>JAVWIB010000022.1:0-28889 GCA_036639755.1 Bacteroidales bacterium | reverse complement strand
CATATGTCCCAAGCCGCATTGGAAGAACATTGCATGAGCACCGGCCGGTACTGCCTCATCGGCATCTCCTTTGGTAAGACCGAGCTCTTTAAGTCCGTTAAAAATAGTGCGGCAGGAGAGATAATATACCTCCTTAAACGGGATACCCGGTTTAAGGGCCTCCACAGCAGCATAATGGGCTTTATAAACAATTTCATACATCATCTTTTGCCTATCGGTGAAATGTTTTCCCACAGGTACGGTTGAAGATAAATCGCCGCAATATCCGTTAGGAAGTTCGGCTCCGGCATCAATCAGAAGCATCTGCCCCTCTTGCAAGGTGTTTTCATAATTATGATTGTGCAGGGTTTCTCCGTGAACCGTAGAGATTATCGGGAAAGAGAGCTCTGCTCCGTTGGCCTGCGCTACGCTACTAATAATAGATTTTATCTGATATTCTCTCATGCCGGCTTTTGCCCCTTTCATGGCTGCCAGGTGCATATCATACGAAATATTTACCGCTTTCTCTATCTCGGTCACCTCGTAGGCACTCTTATAATTGCGCTGATTAACCACTGCCTTAATAAATTCTACCGATTTTCCCGCTTCCTGAGCAAGCGGATGAATATCAAGAAGTTCTGCTAATTTTAATTTATGTTCTGCCCTGTAAGGGGGAAGATAATGCACCTTCTGTCCTTTTTTAACGGCATTTTTCAGATAGCTATTCAGGGAGCCTAGCGGCATGGTCTGCTCAACCCCAACCAGGTGCGCCTGTTCTTTAATAGTAGGAAGCAATCCTGTCCACACAATACTATCTATTGTAAGTTCATCGCCAAATAGGATCTCCCTATTATGATCAATATCAATCACAGCCGCCAAATCTGCATTCTTATTAAATCCGAAATAATACAAAAATGTGGAATCCTGCCTGAAATGATACTGATTATCTGCGTAGTTCATAGGACTTTCACTATTGCCTAAAAAAAGCAGAATCCCGTTTCCAACGCTCTGCTTTAAAGTTTCTCTTCTTTGTTTATACATCATTCTTTTTTTCTTACGAAGATAAGAAAAAAAACATAGTCATCCTCATGTCTTTCACTTAAGCGGAGAATAATCTAAAATAATTTATTACTTTTGCGCCACAAATCTTCAGGGCAGGGTGTAAATCCCTACTGGCGGTATAGTCCGCGACCCTCTTAGGAGGCTGAGCCGTTGAAACTACGGCACCAACAGTATAGTCTGGATGGAAGAAGAGTCAAATGTTAAAAAAAGCGTTAAAATGCAATGCGCTTATTTTTAACATTCCCCCTTTCATTAACAAGCCTTGTTGATACATAAATAAATTAAGTAACAATTAAGGCAATTATGTTAAAATCAACAAGTTATTTAACAAACTTTAAAAAATGCGCCCAAACGGCAGTTTTGATTGGCGCAATTTTAGCTCCGGCACTCCTGCCGGCAAAAAAGGCAGCAGCACGGGCAACAGATTTCCCGGCAAAAGCAACAGTAGCACGGGCAACAGTTCTCCCGGCAACCTCAGACAACAATCTGCTTTCCAATAAAGAAAAGCAAGATTCAACCGCCATTCTGCTAAAAGAGATTACCATCTCTGCCGGAGTGGAAAACGTAAGAAAATCACCGCTGCGGCTTAAAAGCATTAGCGCAGATGAAATTCAGGCACTTGCTCCGGGAAAAACTTATCCGGAACTCTTAAAAAACATCCCCGGCATCTTTGCCACAAGTGAAACAGGCAGTTACGGCGATGCCAAAATCAACATCCGCGGATTCAAACAAGAAAACATATCGGTACTGCTGAACGGCACGCCAATATCGGGACTCACAAGCGGAAGCATGTTTTGGAATAACTGGCTGGGGCTCACCGATGCCACTGCTACCATTCAGGTACAGAAAGGGATAGGAGGCTCTATGCTCAGCGATAACTCCGTAGGGGGAACCATCAACATCATCTCCAAAAGTCCCGGGACTGCTCCCTCTTATGATATGGGCTATTCCTACACAAACGACGGAACATCAAAGGGTTACATCAACTATAACAGCGGTACACTAAACAGAGGCTGGGCCATCTCGCTGCTGGCCTCCTATACATGGGGGAGCAGCTGGGTTGAATGTTCTAAAATAAACTCATGGAGCTACATGGCCTCCGTTAGTAAAAAAATAAACAAACGGCACTCACTCCTATTTACCGCCTTGGGTTCACCTGAGGAGCATGAACAACGCTCCACCCGCCTTTCTTACGCAGACATGGAACAATATGGCCGGAAATACAATAAAAACTGGGGATACTACACAGATCCCAATGGCAACGTATCACAACGCACCATAAATAAGAACAACTACTTTAAGCCCTACTTTACCCTCAACCATTTCTATAATACCAAGGTAGGAAAAAACGCCGATAAAAATTTCACCCTCAGCAGTGCTCTCTATCTGACTATAGGCAACGGAGGGGGATATTGGACCGAAAGTACGGGAAAACGGATTATTGATTACCAGAAAGACGGACACATTGATTGGGAGAGCGTATATGCCGCAAACAAAACGGTTGGAACAAATGCCGGTAATGCAAACTCCTCAAATGGGATAAATGGCGGTTCATCCCAAGATGCAGCCGGCTCTGCGCAAAATATCATGAGCGACTATATGGCCGGACATACACAGTTTGGGGTAAAAAGCTCGTTTCTGCTGGATTTGAGCCGCAATTTGAATCTGGATGGCGGAGTGCATTATCAATATTATTCCACATGGGAAAAAGAGAAAATTACAGACCTGCTGGGAGGTGAGTACTGGTACGAGAATTACGAAAAAAACTCCCTTATGGGAGGAGCCGGGCGCAACCCAATTAAAAAAGAGGGAGACTATATTCGCACCCACAACGGAAAAACACTCAACTACGGCACAATTTACGGCATGCTCACCTATAGTCCCCAAAATTTCATCATTAAGTTGGGAGGCTCTCTGAGCGGCTCCACCCACCAAAGATGGGACAAATATAATTATCCCGATACCGGAACAAAAAAAGCCGGTCAGGGGATTTACAGCAAGGTGGCACATGGTCTGGGAGGAGCCGTAAAAACAGGTATCTTATACAACATAAACAATGGTAAACACCTAAAAACCTCCAACAGTATATACCTGAATGCCGCCTACTACAGCCGGGCCCCTTATTCCGGTGTCTATTTTGCCAGCGGGAACAATCATATCTCAGACGGAGTCAAAAATGAAAAAAACCTGCTGGGAGAACTGGGATACCGTCTTATCTACGGCAAGGGAGGGATGGAGGCTACAGTTTACACCGCCTACTGGAAAAACAAATCCATGATGAGCAACCCTTACAAGCCATTGGAAGAGGACTCCTACAAATTTATGATTACCGGCCTGAACGCTCTGCACTACGGAGTGGAAATTGATGCATGGCACAACTTCACCCGCTGGATGAAACTCTCTGCATTTGTATCGGCTGGGAGCTGGAAATGGAAAAACAATGTAAACGCCACAATATATGATCCGTACAGCGGACAAGTAGCTCAACAAATAAATGTTTACAGCAACGGGCTCCCAATCGGAGACGCTCCGCAGACACAAATAGGAGCTAATTTAGAGATATGCCCCTATAAAAGTGCAACATCCGAATTTAACATAAAGGCAGACTGGCAATACAACAGCAGATACTGGGCAGATTTTGATCCGGCCACCCGTACCAATCCTAATGATTTTAACAACCCCTACAGAATTCCCAACTACCATCTTGTAAATCTGGGAGCAACATGGAATCAGAAAATAGGAAAACTTAACGCAGGCATCTTCCTGAATCTGAACAACCTTTTTAATACCTATTACATAGAACGAGGTAAAGACGGCAAAGACCATTCTCAGGAGACTTTCTCCGGTTACTGGGGACAAGGACGCAACTTTAATCTGGGGCTCCGTTTGCATTTCTAAAAAAGACGGAAAAAACAGGGTCTCAAAAGTAGCCGGATTGTTACTTTTGAGACCATTTTTTACGGGATCCGGTTATGATCGTAGATATGTTCCCACGCCACATTATCGGGATTAGTTGTATCATACCAATCTTTATAATTAAGGCCGGAACTTTCGTACCATTTTCTAAAATTAGGATAAGCATTACTAATTGAGTGCATCTCTAAAGGATATTTAAACTCGATTGGAACCATATATCCCCAAACCATTCCGTTAGTAGCCTTAAAGAGGTCTTTATCACTTACAAAACCTCCCGAAGCAAAGGCTCTGTTAAATTTAGCGGTTGGCATGTATCCGGATTGGTGAATCTCCTTTCCTCTCTCTACCCCCTCAGCCGTAGCAATTATAAACGGATTTATCTTTTGCACAACCAAAGACTCTTTTGCCACAGGCGAAACAAAGCGGACAAATACTGTCTTTTGAACAGGCACAGCACTTATGCCGTTTACATCGTGAAATACATTAATTCCTTTGCTCTGGCCATATAATTCTGCCGGATTATTAAATAAAGCAAACACAGCTTTTGGCTGCCCTGATTCCATCCCGTTATTAGTATGGTCAATAGGAGTATTGGCAAGCTGGGCATTATCATTTGTAAAAACCGCCACCATTGCAGGGGTAATGTCATCCAATTGTATCCCCATTGCCGTATTCATCTGGGTACCAACAGCACTTAGTTCCCAATTGAATTTTATATATACTACCTTATTTCCTCCGGTAGGCTCCCCTTTTGTATAATATGCAATCCGGAACCCAAGTACCACATCATTCATATCATAATCTCCGGTATAAGGCCACAGATCCTCAAAAAAATAGGTTGCGTATCTACCCTCTGCCGGGAAATAAGAAACATGGGTAACGGTAGGATCATTGTCATCTACATCCGTCCCTTCGGGTACACCGTCTCCATCCTTATCCACAGGATCTTTTCCACCAAGATTTCCTACCCCCTCATTATATTCAGACTCTGGAATACTATGGTCTCTCCCCCCCCAATAAGCAGGATAATCACAAAAACTATCTGTATAGTGTCGGTTTTGCGAATCATTTTTTCTGGAACAATGATTCTCTATATTTCCAATGAATGAAATTTGATCAGACTTATTAATTGTTATCTTATCAGGCTTACCGCCATCTGTAGGCCCCCATAAAATGAGTGCAAAATCTTTGTTGTTATTCACTCTGTTAACAAACCGAACGCCATAATTATCGCCCCATCCTTGACCGCAGTGATAAATACCAATAATACTCCCCGCCTCCATCTCAAACGTTGCATTTTTTAACTCCTCCATCGCACCCACTTTCATATAAGAACCGGAATAAGTATAGAACGTAACAGTAGAGCCGTCGGTAATAACATCACTGCTCAATCTGCCGTAATTGTATATAAGTCCTTTGGCACTAAAGTCTTCTTCTACATCAAAGAAACCATACTGGTATAACTTGCAGGTACTATTGGTCATGGTAAAGTCTTCTACCGCCACATCTCCATTGCTATAATTATAAAACTGTGATGTTCCGGTTAAAGTAACCTCCTCCGCAGAAAACTTATTTGTATTATAAATAATTCCTCCGTTATCGCACCGCAGATTACCCGAATTAAAACGGACAAGGCCTGTGTTGTAAAAAGTAGCTCCCGCTAAAATATTTGTAGAGCCGGAATTTCCATAGAACTCTCCCTCATTTACAATATTCTGATTATTAAAACTCGCATGGAAATCATACCCCATCTCCATTTTTCCCCCTTTCTGCACATAAAGCATCACTCCGTTTTTAACATTATTGGCACCTAAAACAACCCGTCCTTTAAACGTAACGGTTCCCCCGTTAAGCACAATTATAGAGAGGTTGGCAATATTTATATTCCCTTTTATAATTAAATGCCCCTTTACATAAACAGATGGATAAGCCGATTGATTATCATTATAGAATAACGCAGGATTATTCACTTCAATTTGCACTCCTTGCGGAATTACATACGTTTTAGTGGCCGTTAAATTCCCTCCGAAATCACTCTCTTTCGTAACGGTTACATCATACTTATTGGGAAAATCGGGCCTTGGAATCTCTATATCTGCAACAGCAGCCGCTTTTGTAAAACTTCCGGCAGCAGATTGAACAGCTTTGCTCCCTATCACTTCATAATCTGAATAAGTGATTAATCCTGTTGGAGATATAATTTTTACATACAGCATCCCTACCCCTTTGGGCATATCCATAACGGTTTCAAATTTTTGTCCGGGATAAACCGCTCCGGAAGCTACCAAGGTAGCCATGGAGCAAGACGCAGACGCATAAACCTCTACAGTAAAAGCATATCCCGTACTCTTTGAATCTGCACTCTTTAATGATACATCCAGCGGAACACTAATTTTTACAGGCTCTGTAGTTGCCCAATCAAAACTCTCATTTACAGGAGGAATATACGGATTTGTATTCTTAACACATGCCGTAAACAGGAATATGACTCCATACGCTATAAACCAAATTTTTCTCATAATCTCAATTATTAAAGCACAAACAACCAACCTCTTCTATCCAAAAGGTTCGTAATGTCTATGATTCACAAAGATAGGAGGATTTTCCGAGTTTAAATACAATGCCGGCATTTTTTTAATCATAAAAAAAACGCCGGCATTCCTCAGAGGCTATTGAATCACGGCCCCGGCTACCGCATTGGCTACCAGTGCTCTTAACCGAACAACGCTTCCTTTATCGGCCGGATGAACTCTATGGGCCAACAGGATAACGGCAGTTTTTGAAACAGGATCGACAATAAAGGATGTTCCGGTGTAACCGGTATGGCCGAATGTCTTGGTAGGATGGAACAGATTGCCGTTATTGGATGCATACGGGGAGTAATTATCCCATCCCAATGAACGGCCCAGAGATTTTACCTCTTCCGGTACGGTGATCATGGTTTCTACGGTAAGCTCGCCCAATACATGAACCCCTTTGTATTCACCCCCGTTCATTAATGCAGCAGCCAGAACGGATAAATCTTCCGCATTTGAAAATACACCGGCATTCCCCGAATTGCCGTGATTCATAATCCTTGCCAGAGGATCATGAACCTCCCCTAGGAACACCTTGCCATTGGGTTGTTTCTCGGTTGGAGCTACAAGGGGCATAAGATCGGGGCGATTAACGGGTAAATAAGAGGTGTGTTTCATACCAAGCACATCAAATATATTTTTCTGAGCAAAATCGCAAAGTTTTTCTCCGGTAATACGTTGCAGAATATTTTGCAGTGTAATAAAGTTAAGACAACTGTACTGAAACCGAGTAGTTGGCTTAAAATCTCTTTTCATGGTACAGATATAGCTCATAAGGCTATCGGGATCTGCTTTGCCACATTTTTTTATAACTACTTCGGGGGCTACATAAGGGGGAAGTCCGGATGAATGGGTTAATAAATCCACAATCCTTATGTCTATTTTCTCACCGGTTTTGGGATCTACATAGGGCTGAAAACCGGGGATATACATATCTACTTTATCGGTGAGCCTAAAACATCCGCTTTCCAGTAATTTAGCCATACTCATGGTCGTTCCTACCACTTTACTGCAAGAAGCTAAATCAAAAATAGTGTTCTCGGTCATAGGCTCCACTTTTGGATAAACACTTTTATTTCCGTAAGCTTTCAGATAAGCCAGTTTACCATCTCTCACAACAGCCACAACAGCACCCGGTATCTCTTTCATCTTTATGGAGTTATTAATAATATCATCAACTTTGGAAAGCCTTACCGGATCCATTCCGGCATCTTTAGGTGAAATACGCTCTATGGGCTGTGCACAAACGGCAGTTACCATACAAAGAGCTGCCAATAAAGATAAAAATTGTTTCATGGATATAATTTTATAAGTGTTAACAGCGCAAAGTTATTAAATCTCACACAGTGGCAAACTCAAAAACAATATTATTTGCATATCTCTCCCCTTTTTGAAGCACAATGCTTGGAAAAGAGGGGCGATTGGGAGCTGCCGGAAATTTCTGACATTCAATAGCTACACCTGAATAATCGGTATAAACATGCCCTTTTTTCCCTTCATTGCATCCCCCCAGCCAGTTTCCGGTATAAATAATTACCCCCGGCTGATCCGAATATACATTTAATTTTCTTCCGCTCTCTTTACTGCTTAACTCCGCCACACATTTTACACTGCCGTTGCCGCTGCAATCATTGATAGATGGATTCCCGTTCCAATTATCAACCGCCCAGCAGGCATCATATCCTTTGCCATATCGAAGAGCAGGAAACTCCTCCTCCATACGGCTTCCAATGGTAGCGTCCTTGGTAAAATCCATAGGAGTTCCGGCCACGGAAGCCAATTTTCCCGTAGGAATAAGAGTCTCATCCGTAGGAAGATAACGAGATGCAGCCAGTTTAAGAATATGATCTGTAATAAGTCCGTTCCCCTCCCCTTTTAAATTAAAATAGGCATGATTGGTAAGATTCAGAACCGTAGCATCCGCACTATTTCCGGAAAGCTCAATGATTAGCTTCCCGATATTTTCTCCGGCATTCTGCTGCCCGTCCACATGCCCATGCAAAGCACAATCCGCCCCTTTATTTTGGTCGCAATCTCCCCCCTCAACCCATTTATAACGGACTTGCACCTGTACGGCACCCGGATAACCATCATCACCGTCGGGAGCCGTAAGGGTAAACAAAACTCCTGCGGCATCTATTTTAGATTTCCAGATACGGTTCGCATAACCGTTATTCCCGCCATGATTATGATTGGGGCCGTTATTAATTGGCAGGGTGTATGTTTTCCCGTTCAGCTCAAACCTGCCCCCCTCTATACGGTTTGCAACACGTCCCGGAATTTTGCCAAAACAAGGGCCGTCTCCTATGTAGTAGAGCAGATTATCATATCCAAGCACAACATCTTCTGCCTTTCCGTTTTTATCGGGGATGCAAATAGAAACAATTGCAGCCCCAATATTACAGAAAGTTAATTTTACTCCGGCAGTGGCCTCTATGGTATAAAGAAAAATATCTTCTCCCCCGGGAGCCGTTCCGTATTTTTTTTCAGAAATTGTCATATCGTTTTATTTACCACAGTTTTGCAGGATATTCTCCGGCATCTACAAGAGCCTGAATTTTATCCACAACACCTTGCCTATCGGTAGCATAGGTTACTCCAAACCATTTGGAAGGGGTATCCAGCACCTTAACGGTAGAGATCCTGCTTTTAATAAGATTGTTTACCACCAGCGGGATAAAATACTCAGCCTTTAGATTCCCTTGGTTCTGTTTTAGAAAATTGACGAACATGGCATCCGAATGGGCAAAATAATCGGGAGTAAAGCCCCACATATTCATAGAAACAGGGGTATTATCGTCTGTGGTAACCCACTCATCTTTCTCATTTTTATAAGAAACTTTGCCATCTATTCTCATTACCTGAGTCCGCTCCACAACATCGGTGAGATAACCGCCGGCATTGGTTTCGCAAACCCCTCTGGCTACCGTTCCACTCTCGGAAAGGGTATTTCCAACTCGGTAGCCCACCATGCAATAGTTATTTTGAGTTCCCTCCATCTCCATAAGGGCTTTTGCCAAAATCACATAGCTCTCGCGACCGTAAAAATCATCTGCGTTAATAACGGCAAACGGCTCATGAATAACAGATTTACCCATCATCACCGCATGATTTGTTCCCCAAGGCTTTACCCTCTCTGCAGGAGATGTAAAACCGGCAGGCAAGGCATCCATCGATTGAAATACCGTTTCAACCGGAACGTGATTTTTATATTTGCTAATGATTTTTTCTTTAAAATCCTGTTCAAAATCTTTTCGGATTACAAAGACTACCTTTCCAAAACCGCCTCTTACGGCATCAAAAATTGAGTAGTCCATAATTGTTTCACCGCTTGGACCAAGTCCGTCCAATTGTTTTAATCCTCCATAACGGCTCCCCATTCCGGCCGCCAACACATATAAAGTAGGTTTCATACCAAATTCGTTTTTAAAATTTTAGCGCAAATATACAACAAGAAAATTTCTTAATTCCCTTATTTCCCATTTTTCCCACATTCCGCACAAGGGTAGACACAAAAGTACCAAGTTTGACACTTTTTGAGCAACTTATAGTTTTCGAGAGCCATTACTAATCACAACATCATACACCTTTGGCTCATGCCCAAACCTTGCCACATATTTTGTTTTTGCAATTGCAATAAAACTGTCATATAATTCATCTTTTACCAGATTAATGGTGCAACCGCCAAAGCCGCCACCCATAACGCGAGATCCGGTAACGCCGCACTCTTTTGCCAAATCATTCAGATAATCCAATTCGGCACAGCTTACTTCATACAATTTACTCATTCCATAGTGGGTTTCATACATTTTAGCCCCTACGGTTTCATAATCGCTGCAGCCAAGAGCATCACACACATCCAGAACACGCTGCACCTCTCCTATCACATATTCCGCACGCATATAATCTTCAGCCGATATTTTATTTTTAACTTCGTCCAACATTTGCATGGTAGCATCTCTAAGAAATTCTACATGAGGATGTCCGTTTTCACGAATCGCTTTGGCAGCCCTCTCACAACTCTCGCGGCGTTTATTGTAGGCACTGCTGGCAAGCTCATGTTTAACAACCGTATCCAGCAAAACCAATTTATATCCCTTAGGGTTAAATGGAAAATATTCATACTCCAACGAGCGGCAGTCCAATCTTATAAGGCTCCCCTCTTTTCCAAAGACAGAGGCAAACTGATCCATAATTCCGCATTTCACTCCGCAATAATTATGCTCTGTACTCTGTCCTATTCTGGCAAGTTCAAATTTGTCAATCCCCAGATTAAAAATTGTATTCAGAGCAAATGCATATGTGCTTTCCAATGCAGCAGAAGAGGACATTCCGGCTCCAAGGGGAACATTTCCGGCTACTACGGTATCAAAACCTTTTATCACTCCACCCCTTTTTGCAATCTCGCGGCAAACCCCAAAAATATATCTTGCCCAGCTCTCTTTGGGAGCATCTGCCTCATTAAGGCCAAACTCTACATAATTATTTTCACCGGTAACATCCAAAGAATAAGCTCTTACCAGTTCTTTGCCGTTTTTTTCGCCAAGTCCGTTGGGCTGAATCTCGGCAATAATACATTTATCAATTGCACCGGGAAACACAAATCCCCCGTTATAATCGGTATGTTCTCCAATTAAATTAATACGTCCGCTGGATGCATATTGCTCTCCGTTTGTTCCGAATTTTTCCAGAAATGCTTGTCTGATTAATTCTCTCATAATATTTCTTATTTGAATAGTTTATATTTTTTGTTTTATATTCTTAATATAATCGGCGGGGGTTACTTGAAACTGCTGCTGGAAACATTTAGCAAAATACGAAGGGGAAGAAAAACCAACCCTGTAACACACCTCACTTACAGAGGTCTCCCCTTCCATAAAAAATTGTGCCGCTCTCTTTAGTCTGGCAATTCTTATGGAATCATTGGGGGTAACTCCCGATATCCCTTTTACTTTTACAAAAAAGTTAGAACGCCCCATCCCAAGTTCGCGTGCCAGGAACTCCACAGATAAATTGGGTTCGGTCATATTTGCCTCAATTACCTGCTGAATTTTTTCAAGAAATTTCTCATCTGTTTTGGAGTTTGCCATACTCAAAAGGGGGACAGAGGGAACAGTCAGATAGTTATTCCGCAATCTGGCTCTATTAAACAACAGGTTAGAAATTTGGGTAATAAGTAGTTCTGAAGAAAATGGCTTTTCTATATAAGCATCAGCACCGGTTTCCAAACCGGCAATTTTATCATCGGTTTCCACTTTTGCGGTAAGCAAGATAATAGGAATATGGCTTGTTTCAATATTATTTTTCACAATGGAGCAAAACTGATATCCGTCCATATTGGGCATCATAATATCACTGATAATCATATCTGCATGATACTGTTCCAGCATTTGCAACCCCTGTACTCCATCGCAGGCACACTCCACATCATATTGAGGGAGCAACAGCTCCTTTATAAAGTTACGCATATCCGTATTATCATCAATCACAAGCAATTTTACCCGTTCCGGGACTTTCTCCTGCGCCGTTTGGGTCCCGATAACATCATTAGAAGGAGATTGCGTATTATCTGCCATTACCGCCGGAACACCATGTGCAAGCTTAAATTTTATAATAAAGCGGGAACCTTCACCCGGAGTACTAATCAGTTCCAGCTCACCGTTTAACATATCTAGCAGTTTCTTTACAATAATAAGCCCTATTCCGGTGCCTATGTAATCGCTTGGTTGATCATCTTTTATCTGGTAAAACGGCTTAAAGATATTATCTTGCTCCTTGGCAGATATGCCCAAGCCGTTATCTTGTATCGTAAGAGAGATCTGCCCGTTAGAGTGGTTTACCAACAGGCTAACCAAAATTTCGTTTTTTGTAAACTTAAGGGCATTGGAGAGCAGATTACTTAAAATTTTTGTAAATGCCTCTTTATCAACAAAAGCAATGCACGGTTCTTGTGGCAAAATAAGTTCCGTTTTTATATTTTTAATATCGGCCGATAATTTAAATCTCTTATAAATATCCTCCACAAGGAGGGTAATATCTATATTGCTGCATACCACCTCTATTCCTCCCCCCTCTATCTTTCTGAAATCCATTAATTGATTCACTAAAGAGAGCAACCGCTGCCCGTTCTTTTCTATAATTTGCAATTGCGGCAAGACATCACTTATTTTACCTGACGAGCGCATGACATGCTCTAACGGAGCCAGAATAAGGGTAAGCGGAGTACGTATTTCATGCACCATATTGGTAAAGAAATTAATTTTTTCCTCTCTCAGTTTCTGTCTATGCTGTTCCCGTATTTTACGTTGAAAATAATAGAATACCAGTCCTATAACTACCAATAGAATAAGAATGTATCCAATAAAGAACGTTGTAGAAAGTAATAACGGAGGCATAACGGTAATTGACAGAGATAACCCCTCTTTATTCCATACCCCATCTCCGTTTGCCCCTTTTACTCTAAAAACATATTTTCCGGCAGGCAAATTCGTATAGGTAGCACGGGGGATTCCGGTTACAGTAGTCCACTCTTTTTCAAACCCTTCCAATTTGTATTGATAACTATTTTTCTGTGCTCCGGTATAGCTTAAGAGAGCAAAATCCAGGCTAAAAATATTGTGCCTGCGGTGTAATACAATCTTATCTGTATAAGAAATAGAAGCGTTTAAAGGGGAATCATAATCTAATACTGTCAGACTTTTATTATACAATAAGAAATCTGTAAACATTAACTTGGGGGTTCGGCTATTCTGTACCATTTCTGCCGGTTTAAAGCCGTTAAATCCGTTAATTCCTCCAAAGTAAATGGTTCCGTCCGCCATTTTCACTCCGGCATTAGGAGAAAACTGATTATCTTGCAGCCCGTCATATTTGTCATAAATTTTAAGGATATCCTTCCCCGGTTGCCATTTTATTAATCCGTTACTGGTAGAGATCCAGAGAAAATCATTATCGGGAATCATTTTATAAATCACATTGCTTGGTATTGCCGGCAGCAAGTATTTTATAAAACGATCTGTAGAAGGTTCGTATTTGCAAATTCCGGCACCATCGGTTCCAAACCATAGATCGTTATTGTAATCCAGACAGGCAGTAATCACACGGTTGGCGGGAACGGTAGACTCCTGCCCCGCCTGATGCAGATAATTACGCCATGTATTACTCTTACGGTCTAACTTAAAAAGTCCGTTTCCAAGGGTACACACCCATAAGTTCCCCTCTTTATCCTCAATAATACTTGCAATATCGGTCTTGCTAACCTGCTCTATCCGTTCAAATTCGTTGGTATCCTCATTCAGCTTATTTAATCCGCCGGTGGTTCCAATCCAGATGGTGCCATATAAATCTTTGAAAATGGCATAAACGCCCGATGACCAAAGCGATTTTGGGGAATCGGATGTGTTATAATTGGTAAATCGCCCTGTCTTTATATCCAACACATCTAATCCGCCCATATACATTCCAATATACAATTTATCCCCTACCGGTAACAGGGCATGTATATTTCGGTAAGTGGGTGAAACACCCTGTTTGGAGGGAATATAGGTTTTAAATTGGCCGGTAGAGCGGTTCCAATAAGAAAATCCGGCATCATCTGTCCCTATCCATAAATTTTCCCTTTCGTCTTTTGCAAAAGCACTTATTACTTTACCTGTAAAAGAGGAGTTCAGATAACTGTAATAAGAAAAATTAGAACGTGTAGGGGAAAGGTAGTTAACCCCTCCAAAATAGGTTCCCACCCATAATCCGCGCTCCTTATCTACATACAGAGAATGAATATAATTATCATTCAATCCTCCGTATGTTCCCCTTTCTTCCTTAACCAGTTCCGCCTTTCCGCTTCCGGTGTAATAATTAATAATCCCATTATCAGACCCTATGGATAGCACTCCCGGGGTATATTCAACCATATCTCTTATCTGCAATAGATTATATCGTCCTTGTGATACAATTATTTTCTTATACGTCAAGTTCTGTCTGTTAAATAGGAATAATCCGTTGCCGGTAGTTCCCATCCATAAATTGCTTTTTGAATCTTCATATACAACAGATCCGTTATTATTAAAAGGATCGCTGTAATTTGTAAATTTTCCTGTCCGGTAATCATATTTACACAACCCTTTTCCTAGTGTGGTAATCCAAATTATCCCCGCTTTATCCTCTGTCACAGCTATTATATAATTGGTTGGAAGCTCCTTGGTTGTATACTGCGTTAACACCTGTGATTTAATATTATAGGTAAAAACACCTTGCCCCGCAGTACATATCCACATAACCCCTTTACTATCTAAGTAAACATCCGATACTTTACCCTTTATTATCTCACCACTCTGTGCTTTAACATTAAACGGTACAAAGAGCCCTTTTTTTAACGAGTACAGAGAAATACCTTTATCTGAAGCAATCCATAATGTTTTTGTACTATCCTCCGCTATGGCATAAATAATACTTCCCGGAGAAAGTGCCTGATCGTCGCATTTAACCGGCTTTATTCTCTGCCCGTCAAAACAATGCAATCCGTCTATGGTTCCAAACCACATCCGCTCTCCGGAATCCTGAAATATACTATAGACTGCATTATTAGAGAGTCCGTTCTCAATAGTATATTGCCTAAAATGTTTCTGCATGGCAAAAGCACTACATGAATACAGAATTTGCAACACTCCGGTAATTAGGAGTATTGCAAATATTCTACAATTACATTTAACCAATAACAGATTCATATTCAGGTTTATAATTTACAATGAATTCCTTCTGTGTCTTTATCAATAACCGTTATTTTTTTAGGAACAGCAATTTTTTCTGCGGTCACCCGCTTTGGTGCAACACTCCGTTTTTCCATAACCACCTTGCCGGCCTGTGTTAATTTTACAACAATCTCTTCTTTATCTCTTACAACCTCTATATCAAAATCTTTCCCAAAAGCCTTTATTTTTCGCAGGGCCATATGATCCCAATGATCCGGAAGACGGCAGGTAAGATCAAAAGTATTAAATCCCGTAGGACGAATCCCAAACAGCCCCTCCGTTATAATTCTACCATAAAGACCGCTCTCTGCCGAAAGATGTCGTTGGCTTCCCTCCGGCCATGCTTCAATTGCATAAGGGACATGTTCTCCCAATAATCTTGTTGTGGAATAGCGGGTTAAAAAGTCTGTTGCCCTCTTGCTCTCCCCTGCAATATAGGCTCCCCGCAACGCATAAAGGGTGGAGCGATCCCAAAAAGTTGTACTTCCGGCCTGGGTAAGTAATCCGTCTTTTGTCCATAACCTATCCGAAAACAACGCATTGATTGTCCCCTCGGCTCTCTGATTAATCCCTACCGTTAACGGAATACATATCCACGAACGAAGAATATCATTGCCCTTATAATAAGCATATGTATCAAATCCCTCTACATTGGCTCCAAAATAGTTTTCAATGGCACTCCGCAACGCTTTTGCCCGGTTCCTGTATTTATTTGCAAAGGATTTATTTTCACCAAGTTCGCATACAAGATAGGAAGCAGAAAGTAAAGCATCATAATAGAGCGAAGAGGTACATAAATTTGCATTCCCGGCCGGAAAACGCCCCTCCAGCTCATCGGAATCAGAAGCCACAACTCCCTCTTTTGTAAGTTTTTGATTGCAATATTCCAGACACCATTTGATAAGGGGCCATAATTGGCGAGCCTCCTCTTTGCTTCCCCTTGCCAGAGCATATCTTGCTGCTCCGTAAGCAATCATGGCAGCATCTCCTCTATCTCCTGCACCATTCCAAATATCAACCCCCTCAGCTATAATGGAACTTGGAATAGGTTCCATCTTATCATTCATAAAACGGGCAAAATGCAGATAGGAATTAAGGGCCGATTCATTTCCGTAGGCATATCCGGTAAACGGAAAATACGGATTTATATATTCGGCTTGGTCGTTTGCCCAGATAGCTGCATAATATGATTCCCCGCCCGGACCATGCATAGCCCCTCCCTTTGTTTGATAGATGCTTTCGCAGGCACGTATTTTTGAAAAAGCAAACATTGTATTTATAGCCTCTTCCGGAGTTTCCAGAACCAGATTATTAAGGAGTCCTTCCACCAAAACCTCTCTTTTTGCCAACTCTTCTTTATAATTAAACGCAATTGATTGTTCGTTATTTTTATACCCTGCAATGCTTGCGTTAAATTCAAGTTTTTCACCGGGTTTAAGAATAAACTCTCCACTCTTATCAATTACACTCTCCAGACGGTAACTGCCATCTACGCCCCTATCGGGAGCTGTATTTACAACAACCTTATAATCCGGTATTTCAACTCTAAAATTACGCTCGCCCGTATTCGTAATGGTATATAGTTCTATAAAAGCCTGATTTTCCGTTGACGGAAGATAGACTCTCGTTATATTAAATTTTCCGGTACGCCCCATATCAAACAAGGAGGCAACCGTCATAATCCCTTTTAAGGTAATGCTCTCTACTTTTTCACCTGCAGGAGTTTTCCCGTTTACGGAAATCAATCTGCACGGATCAAACTCAAACTGCCTCATAAGGCTCGCATGGGTATCATTTGGATTTGTCCGAAGCATAGGCCACACCAGACTTTTATTTATCTGAAAAGCTCCCGATATATCTACACCGTACCGCAGCACAACGGATACCCGCTTGCCGCTCATCTCAATATGGTCATAATGAGGAGCAATTCCGGTTGGATTCCATGTTATTGAGCCGGTTGGATTTATATTCCATCGGGATGCAGATAAATTACGATTGCCGTAACTCTGCATTGCAAACAACATTACCAGGCAAAACAGCGTAAATTTTATATACAAATTTTTCATGTGTTTATATTATCTTTCAAAATTAAAAAAAATTTCGGGAATATACTCAACCTATATCCCCGAAATCCCACCAAACAACTTCACTTTAATCTAACTTCATTGTTTTTTATTTTACTTTTTAGCCCACCACAATTTGGTAGCATATGTATCGCCTCCAATACTTGCAGCAGCAGCCTCAACATTATCTTTATTTAATGTGTACTCATTTGAATCATACAGCAATCTTGGAACAATATCTCCACCTGTATCATTATTAGGGGCAAACGTTGTAATTTCATCACCGTTTCTATAAGTAATCTCACCCGGTTTTACCAGCGATTTAGGATATCCTGTCCTTCTATACTCACTCCATGCTTCAGCACTTTGTGTTAATAAATGCATGTACTTCTGAGAAATAACAATCTCTTTTTTACCCTCAGCCGAAGCTGCATCAAACTTTTCGAGCACATCTTTTATATAGCCGGAATAATCTGAAGCTTTCCACATCTGCATAGAGGCTTCCATCCCTTGTTCAAAGGCAGCCCTGTCCCAATTCTTTGCTTCACAAGTCATAAAACATACGGTAGGATAATCCAACATCCTTACAAAATAATTAGGAGTTATAACAACGGGCATAGGTTTAGTTTGCATATTTATTAATAAACCGTCATCTTCTGCACTGGTAACAAAGCTTGCATTCTTTGCATCCGTCAATCCATAAGGAATACCTGTATACGATTTATTAGTAACATTTACCGGGCCCACATATACATCCAGTCTTGGATCCACCAATCCATTAAACGGATTTTTATATCCTTTATCGTTATCATCCTCCCCTTTTAACAATCCCACAAATTGTTTTGTAAGAGAATAATCATTCCTCCCATCAGTCCAAAAAGCGGCATAGATAGGGGCCTCATGTGGGGTACCGGCTTTAGTGAATTGAATACCGGCATTATCATCATTAGATGTAAATACACCATCTGCTATTGCGGCATTTGCTATCTCCTTCCACTGAGGATTAACATTGGACATTCTTATGGCAAGTCTTAACTTAAGAGAGTTGGCAAATTTCAACCATTTCTGAATATCACCGTTATACATAATATCGCCGTTAGTCCAACCCTTTTTAGATGCTTTCAGTTGAGCAATTGCCACATCAATATCAGCAACCAATTTAGGGAATAAATCACTCTGTTTATCATATTTAGGCTGTAAAGTTAAGGCAGTATTAAAGGCTTCCGTATAAGGAATATCCCCAAAAGTTTCCGCAAGAAGCTGAATACCCCATATCTTGCACAATGTAGCCGATGCAATCTGCATATCATTATCTCCATAAGCGGCCATATCACCTTTTGATGCAGCATCTGTATTTAGCCTAATAATATCCTGAAATGTTTGCATATATACATAAGTATTTTTAAAATAGTTATCTGAAGTTCCTCTCCTAAAATTATACCTATCCTCAGATGTATAATTCCTCTGGCTCCACATCTGAGATATAACTCCCGCTTGTTTAAGGTCATTCCACGAATCTGATATAGAGTACACAAGTAACCTCTGCCCATAAGTAAGGATAAAAGGGGTAGGAACTTTATCGGTGGCATTGGGATTTGTATTTATCCTGTCAAAATTTTTATCACACCCCGTTAGTACCAACAGGGATAGAGCAAAAATGCTTACTATATTTTTTATTCTTTTCATTTTAGTATCCTCCTGTTTTTAGAAATTAAAGTTTAAACTAACACCAAACGATCTGGTAGTAGGAATATATCCACCCTCAATACCTTGAGCATTAGAACCTGCCACTTGTAAATACTCCGGATCAAAGTGTTTATTATCTCTTCCAAAAATTGCAAGATTTCTACCAAATGCAGATATTCTTACATCTTTAATAGGGCCTGTCCATCTATTAGGAAGGGTATAACCTATTCTAGCCTCACGCAATTTAATAAAATCGGTATCAAACACATTAAGTTTATCTACAGTATCAGAATAGCCTGCAAAATAATCTAGTGCACTCACATTTTTAGAGGCTGTAACAGGAGTGTTGGCAGTTTTACCATCTGCATCTAGGTAGATAATTTTCCCATCTTTTCCCATTTTACCATAAACGCCCTCCGGGATAACCCCTGTTTCACGGATATTCTTACCGTCTACAAATGCAGCACTCTCCTCAAAAATACCTGAATAAACGCCCCACATATAAGAGGTATAATACATATTACCACCTCTCTGCATATCAAATAACAAACTTACATCTACTCCGTAGAATTTAAATGTAGTAGACAAACCTGCCGTAAAATTAGGGGTTGCCGAACCTATGTCTTTAATTGCCGTACTCTGATACCTCCCTGAATTAGGATCAATTAATTTGTTTCCGGCATCATCATAAACGAAATCTGTTCCATAAATTATAGGATATGAAGAACCTACAAATGCTCCTGTTTTTACACGAAACGCTCCGTTGTTTAACTCAAGATATTTTAAACCATCTGCTATCTCATCTACCTTGTTAGTAAGAGTGGCTATATTTAACTGAAGTTCCCATGTAAAATTCTTCTTTTTAATAGGGGTTGCATTAATGGTTAATTCAAAACCTTTGTTGGACATTTTACCTGCATTAATATATTTCTTATAGTATCCTATAGTAGCAGATGTCTGAATAGGTACAATCTGATCTGTTGTTACCTTTTGATAATAGGCGGCATCAAAGCCTAATCTGCCATTGAGAAATTGTGCTTCCAAGCCTACTTCCCATGATTTTGTCTGCTCAGGCAATAAATCTGAATTTGCCATTGTTGTTGGAGGAGCATATCTTGGATTCCCATCAAATGGGCCACCGCTGGTTGATCCATAATAAGATTGGATATTATAAGGATTTGTATCATTACCTACTTTTGCCCAGCCGGCTCTTATTTTTGCAAAATTCATCCACTTCAAGTTCTTAAGTCCTTCCAATGATGTAAGTAGAAAACTTAAATTAAATGATGGGTAGAAATAAGAACGGTTTGCAGCAGGGAGTGTAGAAGACCAGTCATTACGTGCGGTTATATCCAAAAAGATTAATTGATTATAATCAAGAGTAACATTTGCCAATATACTATTTATTCTTTTCTCCTCTTTATAGTCAAATATATCTGCCTTTGAAGCAGAATTACTTAAATTATACACATCCGGCAAAACTAAACCGTTTACTGTTGTACCACCGCTAGTACCACTGTTCAATACCATGGAGTTTGTACCTAGCATAGCAGTAATACCAAATTTATCATTTGCTACCCTTTTATTAAATGTAAGCATTAAATCCAAATTTAATTCACTTTGGGTTCTGTTATACATATAATACTTAGATTGCATACATGAACCAACAGCAAAACGTTGCTCAAGTTGGTAGTCATACCAATCTAAACCAACCCTACCTGTTAATTTCAAATAATCGGTAAATTTTACATTAAGACCTGTATTACCAAACAAACGATTCCTTTTATCTGATTCATAATTTTTATTGGTAGTCCAATAAGGATTATCTGTAAAATTAGGAGCAGGATTTTTCCAAGATTTCCTGTTCCATGATCTCTGTGTACCGTCGGGATTCATATAGTCTTTCATCTCTTCATAATCCAAAGAAGTATGTATCCACTGCCACATTTTTTGTGACGGATTTCTCTCACCATAACCTGTTTCCTGTCTCCCTGTCGCAGAAGTATTTGAATAGTTTACAGTAGCCCAGCCATCAATATATTTATTAAAGTTTGCACTTCCCGACACATTAAATGTGTTTTTCCACATTGTTGAATTTGGAGAAATACCGGTAATTCTATTATTTGTATAGGACATACGAAAAGCACCCCATTCTCCCGCTTTACTTATCTGGAAGTTATTCTGCAGATTGGTACCAAGCTCATAATATGATTTATAATCGTGTTCCGGATATACCCAAGGGGTCTCTTTCATATAATTAGCTGTATCCCACTCATCAAAAGCGTTCCATTTTAACACTTTAATAGTAGGATCATATTTAGGTCCCCAACTCATATCGTTAGCATAATCTACAACATTATAGGTTTTACCTCCAATGTCGGCTGTTAAGAAACCCTGACTGCCAGGTGCGTCATAATAGCTTAAACCACCACCATATTCTTTTTGATATTCAGGCATATAGGCTGCTTTATCAAATGTCATACTGGAGTTTACAGATACACCCCATGATTTATTTTCTTTAGATGCTTTCTTTGTTGTAACCAATACAACACCATTGGCAGCACGTGACCCGTAAAGTGCAGAGGCAGATGCCCCTTTTAAGACGGTCATTGATTCAACATCATCGGGATTAATATCAGATGCAAAGTTACCTAAATCGTATCCTCCACCACCGGCACCGGTAGGATTCGTTGAAAAGTCTTGGTTACTGATTGGAATACCATCTACCACAAATAGCGGTTGGTTATTTCCTGTTAGAGAAGTATTACCACGAATGTTGATTTTTGCACCACCACCCATCTGCCCGGTTGCAGTTGTAATCTGAACACCGGCAACTCTACCTGATAGCGAACTGATAACGTTAGGAGTCCTTACCTTGGTAAGCTCATCTCCTTTTACATCCTGAACAGCATATCCAAGGGCTTTTTTCTGTCTGGTAACACCCAAAGCCGTTACAATTACCTCGTCAAGTGCATTTGCCGTACTCATTTGTATATTAACAATCGATCTGCCGTTAATACTAACTTCTTGTGTCTGGTAACCAATGTAGCTCACAATAAATGTAGTATTGGGGGCGCATGAGATGGAATATTTTCCGTCTACATCGGAATACGCTCCTGTTTTACCCCCTTTTATCATAATAGCGGTGCCCGGAAGGGGTTGCCCGTCCTGAGCATCCGTTACTACCCCTGTTACTTGTATAGTCTGAGCCAATACAATACCGGCAGAAACCATAAACAAGAGTACTGTTGAAAGTAGTCTTAGTTTTGTCATGAAAATTAATTTTAAGGTTTATATTAAATTATTAAGTATCTCTATTTTATTATTTTATAATAGCCACATACCCACCGCCGTCATACATAGTAACAGTGATTTTATCTCCCTCTTTTACCTTTTTTTCACTTTTTTTATAATCGCTTGCCTGCATGGCTACATTAATCCCATCTTCCCAGCTAACAAGTGTCCTCTCCCCTTTTATGAAACTAAGATCAATCTCAAAACTCCCTCCCTTTTCACCGGTCATACCCCCTATATACCAAGTATCTCCGTCCCTTCTTGCCACTATAATATACTTACCCACAGCGGCTTTCAGCACAATAGTTTCATCCCAAACAACAGGCACCGCACTCAAAAACTCCATACACTCTTTCTCCTTATAATAATTAGAAGGGGTATCTGCAAGCATTTGCAAAGGGCTTTCATAAACTACATACATCCCAAGCTGATGGCAGCGGGTCCCGATTGTTGCAGGGGTATTATAGACAGGTGTAAAATCTTTATGGTGAGAATTAATCATACCTCCCGGAGTATAATCCATAGGGCCGGCAGCCATACGGGTAAACGGGAGGGTTACGTTATGTTTTGGGGTAGCAAAATTACACCATTTACATTGTTCCAGACCAGCAACACCCTCAGATGTAAGCACATTCGGAAAAGCACGCAACCATCCGGTGGGTTTATAAGCACCATGAAAATCTACCAGCATTTTATAACCGGCAGCCTTACGGGCAACCTCATAATAGAAATCTACAACACGTTGATCGTCTCTGTTCATGAAATCTATCTTTAACCCTTTTACACCCCATTTGGAATATAATGCAAGGGCCTGATCCATTTGATCCTCAAAAGGGGCCCACGTTACCCAAAGGATAATCCCTACATTTTTAGCTGCCGCATAAGAGATAAGTTCCTGCATATCAATGTCCGGAATAACTTTGGTTACATCCCACTCCTGCGACCATCCGTCATCAATCACAACGTATTCAATGCCATACTGCGACGCAAAATCCACAAAATATTTATAGGTCTGTGTATTAATACCCGCCTTAAAATCAACCCCGTAAATATTTAATCCGTTCCACCAGTCCCAAGCAATCTTACCGGGTTTCACCCATGAGAAATCGCCTTGGGCATCGGGAGCCAGTTTGTATATTAATTGATTAGCAACAAGACTCTTATCATCGCCTATCATTATTGCACGCCACGGATAAGTACGGGTTCCTTTTGTCTTTGCTATATAATTAGCCCTATTAACAGGGAAACGTTGTCTACCCGGCGTATCTTCCTCTGTTAAAGCATAACCTGCATGTTTTCCAATCAAAGTATTTTTACCGCCACGGCTCAAATACATTCCCGGGAAACTCTCAAGATCAGACTCGCTGATAAGAATACAGGTAGTACTGTCCGGCTTTACCATCATAGGAGTACTCCCTATTTTATCAATTGCAATCTCCGATAGTTTTATGGATCGAAATAGAGGTTGCTGCGCTGTTAACATATTTTTTTCCTCCGGGAACAGCACCGCATAATCATTGGGGAAGCAGAAAGAGGCCTCCTCTTGCAATACATTTACAGAATCTTTAAAATTTGTAGTAAAGCGGTAAGCCAGACCATCGTCATATACTCTAAAACGAAGGTCATAACCATTTGATTTAAGGATCATTTCATTATATTGATCCTTTATTGTCGCACTTTTTTGTTTTACAACTGGCTTCAGAATTTTGTCGGATGCTATAGTCTCAACTTTAGCAACTCTCATATTATCACCTATTACAATACCATTTGTAAAAGTCATTGAAACGGGCGAGGGGGTGATAATGGTTTTACCATTATATAATACGGAATATTCTGTCTTTTTCCCGACACAAACCAGAACCTCTATATTCCCCGCCGGCGATTTTACAGAATATTTATCGGTGGAAACAGAAAATGCATATAAGGTATTATTCGTACTAAATGCAGCACAAACAAAAATCAGCAACAAGATGGTAGAAATCTTTTTCATAGGTAATAGCAGTTTATTTTTGTGGTATAAATTTGTTTGTGCAAATCTATCTTGTTACTACTACCCTTTAGGCCACAATCATCCGAAATATTGCCTCAAACGTCCGAAAAGCAATGCAAAAATCGTCCGGACGCAAAATCGAACTCACTTAGAATCTGTTTTAATGTAACTTTACCATTGCAACCGGAAACCCGTCACAGAATAACTCGTTCCCACAAGACCCGGGAGCAAAGCAGACATCGTTCTTTGGACGGTTACATTAAAATAGCAACTCCAAATTCTGTTTTGTTAATTCTTAGTTCTACTTTTAAACCACTTTTTTGGCAGATATTTTTAACAATAGTAAGACCTAATCCTGTGGCATCCTTTTCGTGTGAAGACTTTATAAAACGGCCAAAGAGATCTCCCTTAGGTAGAACATGATCATAGGTATTACTAATATATAACTCTTTTTCGCTAACTACACAGCACAAATGTCCCCCTATAATATTATATCTGATAGCATTTGATAAAATATTCATAATAAGCCTATTAGCTAACATAAGATTCATCTGCACCACAAAATTAGCTTTGTGTTTATAATGAACTTCTATTTTTCGATCAATTAAAATATCCTCACAAGAAGAAAGGAACTCATTAATGAGTTCTTCTAAATTAACAGGCTCTACATTTATAAACTGATCATTGTTTATTTTTGCAATAAGCAACAACGCCCTATTAAAATTAGACATGCGGTTAACGGCACTCTGCATACTTTTAATCAATTCCATACTCTTTTCATTATCTAGTTCAAGCTGTTGCAACAATTCAAGTTTAGCTTTAATAATAGACAGTGGAGTTTGTAGCTCGTGCGAAGTATCCTCTGTAAGTTCTTTTAATGAGCTATAATCATTATTTATTTGAAGCATCATATTATACACTACGGCATTAATTTCGTCAAACTCGTCAATACCACTATGTGGCGGAATAATTACCTCTGTTTTTTCAACTTTATATCGTTTTAAATGAGATAATAGCTTGTAAAATGGACGCCATAATATATGAGTATAGTAACTAAATACAAAAAAAGAGGCAACAATAAAGAATAAAAACAATAGTGCTAATGAGGCAAATACAGCAGTAATTAAGTCATCCTCTTCAAGCGTTGGCTGACTTATCATTACTTTATAAACTTTATCTCCGGCTTTTACTTCAAATTTCATTACCCTATACACTATCTTCTCCTGTTGATGAGTGCTATAAATTAGTGAATCGTAAATAACGTATTTATGTCTCGCCTCATTCTCTATTTGTGAATATAAAATGCGACTATGCTGCATTTCTAATTCTTGCAAAGAAACCAGCGTACCATTTTTATAAGCATAATCCACAACCTGTTGCCTATACTCTTCCAAAACATCGTCAGTAGACCTATGAATCGAATGACGAAAAATGTAATAATGTGTTACACTGCCTAGTACTAATACTACAAACAGCGTATAGAGAATATATCTGTAATAAATAGTGGTAAGTTTCATTGATCGGTAAGTTTATAACCAACTCCATAAACGGTTTTTATATAATCTACCGCACCTAAATCAACCATTTTTTTTCGCACATTACGCACATGAGTATAAATAAAATCAAAAGAATCGGACGATAATCCCATCATATCTCCCCATAAATGCTCTACAATCACCTCCTTGGTAAGAACTCTATTTTTATTCATAAAGAAAAATAATAATAAATCGTACTCTTTACGCGTTAGTATAAGTTCTTTTTCATAAACAAAAAACCTGCGAGCTTCCATATTAATCCTAATTTCATGAAATAGATATTCGTTACAGCCATCAAAACAACGGCGACGAATAACGGATTTAATACGAGCATTTAGCTCCGATAGATTAAAAGGCTTAGCTAAATAATCATCCGCACCAATATTTAATCCGCATATTTTATCATCTATCGAATTTCTTGCAGAGATAATGATTACCCCGGTAGAGTTATTTTTACTTTTTAAATATTTAATTAAATCCAACCCACTACCATCGGGAAGAGTAATATCTACAATCACGCAATCATACTGATAAAGATTAAACTTTTCCATTGCCAAAGCACAATTGCAAGCATACTCTGTATGATAACCCACCGCTTTAAGATAACAAAGTATCGATTCTAGCAATTCATATTCGTCTTCAACAATAAAAATATTCATATAACAGATCATTTTAAGAAGTTAATAATATGCTCCTCCTCGAACAAAAGTAAGTATTTATCTACTATTGAACAAACATAGAATATCTAAAAATATAGATTGTAAAAATAAATTTTCAACTTTAGAATTACTTTAGAATCGCTATTTACTTTTGTCTACAAATTTATTAAAATTAATAGTATGAAACAGAATTTATTAAAAGTGCTACTTGGAGTAGCTATCATTATTTCTGCGGCATGTAGCAAAGATAATGGCCCAAATGAAGTAATACCTGCTGATCTCCCAAAAGCTGTGAACGAGGCTTTTAAAAAACAATTCCCAAATGCAACTAATATAAAGTGGACAATAAAAAGGAACTTTCACGTAGCAAGTTTTGATATTGCGACAAAGAGTAAAGCAGCTACAAATACCGGTACAATAAACGAAGCTTGGTACACAAACGAAGGTGAATGCGGATTAAGCGAGTTAGAACTTTCACAGGCCGAGCTAGAAAAAAGTTATGCTGCTGTATTTTCGGCTTGGAAAGCTACAGTTTATGTAAAAGAAGGGTACATCATAGATGATATTGATCTACTGCAAAGAACGTCAAATGCCAATGATAAAGTAATTAAAATAGAGATTGAGAAGGGAAATGTAGAGCGCGATCTATTTTTTACCCTAAATGGTACATTAGTTAAAGACGTTGCCAGCATAGGAGATGAGGACGAAAACTTACCATGCCCGCAGGAGTTAACAAACTATGTAAACCAACATTATAAGGGTGCCGTTATTGTAGATTTTGAACAAGATACTAAAACAAAGACCTATGAAGTAGAAATTCTTACTACACAGGGGGGAATTGCCATTGAAAAAGAGTTAAACTTTAATGATAAATATGAATATCTTGGAGCAGAAATTGACATTGACGATAAAGTATTAGTACAGCTCATATCTAAGTTATTAACTCCGGAAAAAATTGCTGAAATAGCTAAAATAACAGGCGAAAGTGATCCGGCAGAGTGGGAAATAGAGATTACGGAAAATAAAGATGGCGAAATTACCATTTCTGTAGAAAATTCTGATGGAAAAATGGTGCCTATAATTAAGAAATTGTTTTAATTAAACAGCCCCTAGAACTGCTCCCTCATAACCGGAGACCGGAATAAATTAGGACTTCAGCAAAATCACCTAAAAGGGTAGAACTTTGCTGAAGTTTATTGTATCGAAATGTCAAACTCCCAAAACAGCTCAATTTTTACATAAATAGATCATAAAAGTAGTAACAAGAATGTTATTTATATCCCCCTGTAAACGAATTTCAAACGCCAATCTGATTATTCTACGGTTTATTTTATATAGCTTTATACAAAAAAAAGAAGCTAAAAACCAAACTTAAAACTTTAATAAATTTACTTACGAAAAAGACAATAAACTATTATGGTATAGTGCCTCCTCTTATTCATTCATAAAAACCAATAACGGCAATTATGTATTGTCTAAAGGGGCTACTTATGATGGTAGAAATACGGTGGGATTAGAGCAACTCTACAGCATTGACAAAGATGGCAAACTCCTTTCAAAATATTTAAAGCATGATGTTATTGACATGTACGGACCATTGGCCGAGAGCAATTTTGCCGGAGATGGGGAGAATATTTTTTATAAAAATATTTTTGACGAAAACATTTATGTTATTACTCCCGATACAGCTCAGGTGCTATATAATTTTGATTTTGGACCATATAAAATAGATGAGAAAATCTTAAAACTAGATAAAGATAAGATTCTTCAAGAAATTGGAACAATCTCATTTATAAACATTAACACTTTACTTATGAATCAAAATTACGTGTATGTTTATTTCCAGAAAGAAAAAAGTGGCATAATTGAATCCTATCATTTTATGTATGAAATAAAAAGTGGAAATTCTATTATTATAAGACAGGATGGAAAATCGGCAGAATCTTCATACATCATCCCTAAATTATTAACAGCAAATAATGAACTACTCTTTTTAATGGATGCCGAGTATATGAACGAGCCTGACAAACAGCAATTATGCTCCGGTGCTTTGGTGTTAAATGATTGTAAATCTACCCTTTATGTGATTAAAATTAGTATTAGCGATTTGTTTCCTGCAAAATAGTTCTTTATAAACAATGTAACTACAATCCGTATAAAGGGGCATGGAATAAATAATAATTTAAAATAAACCATCATGAGAAATTTTTTATACACACTCGTAATTTTATCAATCGCTGCGTGCGGTGGTAATGCTTCAAAAGATTTATCGGAGATAAAAATTAACACCTCTAATCTAAGCAATCTCAGTTTTAATGACATTTATCAGGTAAAAAAAGTGATTCCTCTGGAAACATCGGATGAATCGTTATTAGGGCAAAT
>JAVWIB010000021.1:0-29210 GCA_036639755.1 Bacteroidales bacterium | reverse complement strand
CTAAAATCCAACTTCAATTAAGTGACGGTTCTATTTACGCAGAAACCGGAACCGTAGAGAGCATTAGCGGTGTAATTGACCAAAACACGGGCACGGCATCTGTCAGGGCCTTATTTCCCAACAAAGGGCGTCTGTTGCACAGCGGGAGTACGGGCAACGTAGTAATTCCATACAGTCATAAAGAGTGTATTGTTATTCCTCAGTCTGCAACATTTGAGCTACAGAATAAAATGTTTGTATACAAAGTAATTGACAGCACGGCAAAATCTTCCCCTATCCAGATCTCCAACGTAAACGACGGAGATGAATTTATTGTAGAATCGGGCCTTTCCGCAGGGGACGTTATTATTACGGAGGGCGTAGGTCTTTTACGAGACGGTACTCCCGTTAAAATAAAATCACAAAAGGAGGAATAACCGTATGACGCTAAAACATTTTATTGAACGTCCCATTCTGGCGATGGTCATCTCCATCGTTATTGTATTGGGTGGTATTATAGGGCTGGCTCTGTTACCAATTGAACAATATCCCGATATTGCTCCTCCTACCATTATGGTAAGTACAGCCTACCCCGGAGCAAGTGCCGAAACCGTGCAGAAGAGTGTGATTGCTCCCCTGGAAGAGAGTATAAACGGTGTGGAAAACATGACCTACATGAAATCATCCGCCTCCAATGCCGGAGAGGTATCCATCACCATCTATTTTAAACAGGGAACAAATCCCGATATGGCAGCCGTGAATGTGCAGAACCGTGTTACTCAGGTAACCGGATCATTGCCTGCCGAGGTTACCAAAATTGGTGTCACCACATTCAAACGTCAGACCAGTATGCTCAAGATTATATCGTTGTATAGTCCCGACGGCAGTTATGACCAGGGGTTCCTGAGCAACTATATGAAAATTAATCTGCAACCTAAGATAAAACGTGTTACCGGCGTGGGTGAGTTTTTTGTATTGGGAGCAGACTATAGTATGCGTATCTGGATGAAACCGGATGTAATGGCTCAATATAAACTGGTTCCGTCCGATATTACGGCAACCCTTGCCGAGCAGAATATAGAATCTGCCACCGGATCGTTTGGCGAAAATTCCAAACAGACCTTTGAATATACCATGAAGTACAAAGGGCGTCTTACTACTCCGGAGGAGTTTGGAGAAATCGTAATCCGGGCTCTCCCCAACGGAGAAGTTCTGCGTTTGAAGGATGTAGCAAGAATTGAGTTGGGAAATGAGTCGTACGCCTACGTATCACAAACCAATGGGAAACCGGGAGCTATGGCCATGGTATTTCAGACGGCAGGCTCAAATGCTACTCAGGTTATTCAAGATATTGACAAGTTGCTGGATCAGGCCAAAGCAACACTTCCTCCCGGTATTGAAATAACCGAGTTGATGAGTGTCAACGACTTTTTATATGCCTCGATGCGTGAGGTAATCATCACATTGCTGGAAGCTATTCTACTGGTAATATTGGTCGTTTATATATTCCTGCAAGATTTACGTTCTACTCTTGTACCAACTATCTCTATTATTGTGGCATTAGTAGGAACCTTTGCATTCCTTGCGTTTGCAGGGTTCAGTATCAATCTGCTTACCCTGTTTGCTCTGGTACTTGCCATAGGAACGGTGGTGGATGATGCCATTATTGTGGTAGAGGCGGTGCAAACCAAGTTTGATGCCGGATACCGTTCCGCCTATCAGGCTACAAGCGATGCAATGTCGGGAATCACCTCAGCTATCATCACCTCTACACTGGTATTTATGGCTGTATTTATTCCTGTTTCCCTAATGGGAGGCACTTCGGGTACGTTCTTTACCCAATTTGGTATTACAATGGCGGTGGCAGTAGGTATATCGGCAATTAATGCTCTTACCCTCAGCCCGGCTCTGTGCGCCCTTATGATTAAACCGTATCTGGATGAAAACGGACAGGCTAAAAACAATTTTGCCGCCCGCTTCCGCAAAGCGTTCAATGCTGCATTTAATACCATGATTAAAAAATACCAGAACGGGGTTGTACTATTTATCCGTCACCGCTGGCTCATGTGGTCTACCTTATGTGCAGCCGTTGCAATTCTTATTGTCCTTATGAATACCACAAAAACCAGTCTGGTTCCAAATGAAGATCAGGGAGTGATGTTTATGAACATTACTACTGCTGCAGGAAGCTCGCTGAATCAGACACATGAGATTGTTAATAAAATTCAGGAAAGAGTGGAGACACTGCCTCAGATTCAAACCATGAACAGTGTTGCCGGATACGGTATGATCTCCGGAAGCGGTGCATCCAACGCCATGATTGTGATAAAACTAAAACATTGGAACGAACGTCCCGATAAACAAGATGCCGTTGATGCCGTAATTGGACAGATACAGGGGATGACCGCAGATATTAAAGATGCCCAGATATTCACCATGGCTCCCCCTATGATTACCGGATACGGCACAAGCAATGGTTTTGAGCTCTATCTGCAAGATCAGACAGACGGATCCATTGCCAATTTTTTTCAAAATGCCCAGACATTTATAATGCAGTTGAATATGCGTCCCGAGATAGCGGCAGCCTACTCTACCTATAATATCAACTTCCCGCAATGGCAGGTTGATGTGGATGCAGCCAAATGCAAACGGGCCGGAATTTCTCCGGGAGAGGTTCTCGCTGCATTATCGGGATATTACGGCGGACAATATGTATCCAATTTCAATCGTTTTTCAAAAGTATACAGGGTTATGATTCAAGCAGATCCACAATATAGGTTGGACGCAGAATCACTCAACAATGTATTTGTGCGGGTGAACGGAGAAATGGCCCCTATCAGCCAGTTTGTACATCTTACAAAAACATACGGGCCACAAACTCTGGATCGATTTAATATGTTCCCGTCTATCTCAGTAAACGGTACGGCAGCAGATGGTTACAGCTCAGGAGATGCCATTAGGGCTATTCATGAAGTTGCAGCAACCACTTTACCCAACGGTTACACCTATGAATACGGTGGTATAACCCGTGAGGAGAATCAGAGCGGAAGTAATACTGCCATTATCTTTGGAATTTGTATTATCCTTATTTATCTGATTCTTTGTGCTCTATACGAAAGTTTCCTAATTCCGTTTGCCGTAATTCTGGCCGTACCTTGCGGATTAATGGGTAGCTTCCTGTTTGCCAAAGCAATGGGATTGGAAAACAACATTTATCTGCAAACCGGATTGATCATGTTAATTGGTTTGCTGGCCAAGACCGCCATCCTGTTAACGGAATATGCAACCGAGCGGCGTGCCGCCGGTATGACACTTGCACAAGCCGCTGTTTCTGCAGCCAAAGTGCGTCTGCGCCCTATCCTTATGACCGCACTTACCATGATATTCGGCCTGCTGCCTTTGGTCTTTGCCTCAGGAGTAGGAGCAAACGGAAATAGATCACTTGGAGTTGGTACGATAGGGGGAATGGTTATTGGTACACTCGCCCTGCTATTTTTGGTACCTGCTTTATTTATTGTTTTCCAGTACCTGCAGGAGAAAATCCATCCGGTAAAGCCAAAACAATCAACAAAAACATTAGAAGAGTAGAAACATGAGAAAAATAATCATCATCTGTTTGGCCGTTGCCGTAACCGGTTGCGGTATTTATAAACCATACAAACGGCCCCAAGTTAAAACCGATAATCTGTATGGTGCGGGGGTAGAGACTCCCGACAGTACAACTATCGGGAATCTGAGCTGGCAGCAAATCTTTACCGATCCTGCTTTACAGGCACTCATTGAACAGGGGCTGGCCAACAATACCGATCTGCAATCTGCCCAATGGCGGGTAAAAGAGGCTGAGGCATCTTTGCAATCTGCCCGTCTGGCATTCCTCCCCTCCTTCTCCGTTGCACCACAGGGCAATGTGAGTAGTTTTGACGGAGCTAAACCGTCATGGACTTACAACGTCCCTTTAACGGCAAGTTGGGAGATAGATATATTCAGTAAAATTCTGAACGGAAAACGCAAGGCAAAAGCCCTTTACGCTCAAACCCAAGAGTATCACCAAGCGGTAAAAACCCAGTTGATAGCAGGCATTGCCAATCTGTATTATACCCTGCTTATGTTGGATAGTCAATATGAAATCTCTGCACAAACAGCCTCTAAATGGCAAGAAAGCGTAGAAACCATGCGCTCTCTTATGAAAGCAGGTATGACCAACAATGCAGGTGTATCCCAGACCGAGGCCAACTACTACGCCATCCGGAGCTCCCTGCAGGATATTCTATTCTCCATCCGTCAGATAGAGAACAGCCTTGCATCTCTTTTGGGAGATACACCCCACGGTATTGAGCGGGGTAAACTGTCCGGACAAGTTGTTCCGCAGGAATTAACCATAGGAGTACCGGTACAGCTTCTTGCGAACCGCCCCGATATTAAAAGTGCCGAATTTGCTTTAACACAGGCTTATTACGCAACCAGCGAGGCCCGTTCCATGCTATATCCTTCGCTCCGGTTAAGCGGAAGCCTCGGCTGGACCAATAGCATAGGGATGATTGTAAACCCCGGCAACCTATTACTCTCTGCTGCCGGTTCGCTCACACAAACAATCTTTAATGCAGGAGCCAACCGTGCCCGTGTAAAAATAGCCAAAGCGCAGCAGGAAGAGGCCAAACTCGCATTCCGGCAAGCCCTGCTAAATGCCGGTAGCGAGGTAAACAACGCCCTTGCCCAATGCCAGACCGCCCGCAACAAAGCAACTTTCCGCACCAGTCAGATTACCTCTCTGGAAACCACGGTAAAAAGTACCCAACTGCTCATGCAACACGGCTCCTCTACCTATCTGGAGGTGCTAACCGCTCAGCAATCGTTGCTGGCCGCCCGGCTATCTCAGGTTACCGACAAATTTGATGAGATTCAGGGTTTAATAAATTTATACCACGCACTTGGAGGCGGAAGAGATATGGAGTAAAGTAATAACACCTCCTCTTTAACACATCCTTTTGTAAAAATAAAGCTCCATACCGCTATATAGGTGGTTTTGGAGCTTTTAAAATTTGCTCCGCTAACGTGAGTTAGATGAAATTCAAATCATGGAGGGGTAATTGATTAGAGAGTGGAATTTATATTTATTACTAGTCATATAATATTAATAATCAATATAATACGTTTCATATTTTAGATACATCATCCTCCTAAAGAAATGATTTATCAAAGAGCTTAACCTGCTCCCCTTAAAATCCCGCCTGCGTGAATGCAGAAACGCTTACCAAAGAAATGGGATTAAGCCGGCAACAAACCCAATCGCCCGGCCCAATGGGTAGCTGAAAACGGCAATATCAACGCTAAAGAAACCATTGGCGGCATAACGCTAACAAAGCAACAGAAGTTAAACTTTCAAGCCGACAAACCAATCTACCTAAAGGGGATGGTAAAAGACGGATAGAAACAGCCTTACAATGATACATCTAAAGGTTCAATAATGGTCTCTAAAAGACTCAAGGCTGGTTGGAATGATAAATTACTAATGCAGTTAATCAATATTTAACTATGCTAGCCTTAATGTTTTCGCTTTCTAAGTTGCGTATCTACGATTTTTTTTATAACTTGCTCCCGTTTATCAATAATTGTATTAGATATTTAACAACTATCACTATTATTATGAAAAAACAACAAAATGTATTCGTTGATTTTTTGAACCTACTGGAAATAAAATACACAGAAAGTTTTTCAAATCAATATTTTAACGAACATCCAAATAAGTACAACTTATTTGGATTATCCAAAATGTTGTCAGAATATGGCATTGAGAATGTAGCACTCCAAATTACTGATAAAGAAAATGACATTATTGAAATCACAACACCATTTATTGCTCATTTTGGGAAAGATTTTGTAGCTGTAAGTAAGGTTGATGTTGATGAGATCTCTTTTTACTGGAAAGGAAACTTTCATACTTTGTCGATGATTAAGTTCCTTGAAGCTTGGACAGGTATTGTTTTGCTAGCAGAAACTTCCGAAAAATCGATTGAACCGGAATATAAAAAACATCAAAAAAGTGAACAATTAAGCCTACTAAAAAAAAGTCTATTTTTTTCCTCTTGTGGTTTAATCTTTGTTCTGACATATATACATCAGTTGCTTTATTCAAATATAGGAATTTCACTGCTACTGTTAATAAATTTGGCCGGAGTATATATCAGTTGGTTGCTTCTATTAAAACAAATGTACATCCAAAGCCAGTATGCCGATAAAATATGCTCGCTGTTTAAACAAAAAGATTGTAATAGTGTATTAGAATCCAAAGCGGCAAAGCTATTTGGAGTAATCGGATGGAGCGAAATAGGATTGGGCTATTTTCTAATAAATGTAATCATTCTCCTGTTTGCGCCAACTTTGATTTCATCTATTGCACTGATTAATGTTTTAACTCTACCATATGCTTTTTGGAGCATATGGTATCAATATACAAAAGCTCAACAATGGTGCGTGTTATGTCTGATTGTACAGGCTTTATTATATAGTATATTTATTATTAATTATCTATGGGGTTATTTGGGGATATCGATATTGGACACCTATGGATTATTCAATTTAATGGTAATAAGTGCTTGTTATATTATTGCGATATTAGGTACCAATATTCTTATATCAAAGCTCAATACTGGTAAAACGATTCAGACACTCCAACAAACCATAAACAGCATAAAAGCAGATGAAAATGTTTTTGCCGCATTATTAAAAAAACAACCTTTTCATGAAATAAATGATTGCAATTCAGTCATTCGTTTTGGAAACGCCAATAGTCCCTTACAACTTACTATCCTCAGTAATCTTTATTGTAACCCTTGTGCTAAAATGCATAAAAGGATAGAACAACTATTACAAAAAACGAACAATAATTTTGGAGTACAGTATATATTTTCTGCATTTAAAGAAGAGTCAAATTCGACAAGTAAATACTTAATAGCAAAGTGCTTATCTAATCAGACTGGTTCTACCATGCAAATTCTTAATGATTGGTTTGAAAAAGGAAAGGATTTGCATGATGATTATTTCGCAAATATGGATTTAAGTATTGAAAGTCCTGATGTTGAAAATGAATTTCAAAAGCATGAATCATGGCGAAAGAAAAGCCAGATACGGGCCACTCCAACAGTATTGGTTAATGGCTATCAAATGCCCGATAGCTATAAGATAGAAGATTTATTGCATCTTACAGAATTTAATATTAACATTAAATAATTCCAACTTTGTTGCTGGCTGGGAGCAATAGCAGGCCAACTATTGCAACGTGCAACGTTTTATTATTAATTTTTAATTCAATAATTTTATGAAACGAATCAATTTAAAAAGTGTTTCAAAATCTCTTTCCGACAAAGAAATGAAACTTATTTCTGGTGGTTATAGTAATGGTTATGCCAGAAAGGAGAATGGAAGCAGTGGACATTGCTGTGTTGACGGTCAATGTGACTACTCCTATCGATGTAATACAGATTCAGATTGTTCAGCTTGGGGCAATGAAGCCACTTGTCGTAACGATAACTAATTGTGTAGCACTCTTAAAACAACAGGAGAAGTAGAATCCTTTACTCGGTAAAGTGTTTGCATATAAAACAAACACTTTACTTTGTTCTTGTAGATTGAATACTTCTTCTTAATAAAAAACATGTACCTTTAACCGATGTTTAGAAAAATAATTAGAAATTTGAATTTTATGAAAACTATCTCAAACCTAATTCTTATAGCAACTCTTGTCGTTGCTTTCTCTGGTTGCCAATCGCCTAAAGAGAACTTGCCTTGCCTAGATGTTAGTGCGGATTATCCCACAAAAGAAATTAGTTTAACCGATATTGCCAAAGTCCGCTACCTGCATTTAAATTCGGATGACCAAGCATATTTATATAGTGGAAGTATTCAAGCCATGAGCACTAGTAAAGTGATGGTTGCCGATGCCAGGTCTGGCAATATCCTTTTTTTCTCCCAAGATGGAATGCCGGTATCGCATTTTAACCACAGGGGAAATGGTCCGGGTGAATATGGCTACGCTCATCGGGTATTTTATGATGAAGAGGCTGACAATGTGTTTGTAGTTGAACCCACCCCCGTGAATATCATCCATGTTTATTCTTCCACAGGCGAGCATAAACGAGATATGACTCTCCCGCAGGGAACAATGGTTATGAATGACATTGTTTCTTTTGATCATCAGTCATTCTTTTTCTACGACATAAGTTTGGACCATAAAATGGTGAGGGTAAATGAAGCAGGAGCAGATATGCCTGTTAGAGATTACGTTGCTTCTTTCTATCGCATTTCAAAAACCAATGGAGCGGTGTTGGACTCTGTAGTATTACCGGTTACCCCCCTTTTCTTGGGAATAAAATACAATGGCAATCGGATACCGGGATTCAAAAATCGCTTAATTAAGAGGCAAGAAGGGGTTTTTATTTGTAATCCCGAAAACGATACGGTTTTTATTTACAACAACAAGAAGGACTTAACCCCGGTTATCTCTAAAAAACCATTGGCTCCCTCCATGGATCCTATCGCCTATTTGAATAATTGTGTAGACGTGGGTAACTATCAATTCATGCAGGTATATACGGCCCGTCCGGGAGATAAGTTTCCGGGGATTTTACCTGCTCGATATTATATACGGAACAAAGAAACCGGCGAAATTGTTAGACAAAAACTTGTTTCACCGGATTATAAAGGGAAAGAATTTTTTATTGGCCCTATTGAGTCCAGGGCAAGCGGATTGGGAAATAGTGTTCTTTTTGAATTGAAGTTGATTGAACTAAAAGAGGCAAACGCCCAAAATAAGCTCAGTGGTAAGTTAAAAGAATTGGTGGATACACTTACGGATGACGATAATAATGTTTTTATGATCGTATCTTTTGAATAAAAATCAAAAGTCCGGAAAGAATCTGCTACGCTTTCCAAAAAATCTTCTTCTTTGTAAAAACACTCACCACCCACATGGTGAATAGCACCGCCACAGCCCCCCTTAGAATGCCAAGCACAGGCATTCCATCGGGATAAGCCGCCTGATAAAGAGTAATAAACCCTGTTAATTTCATGAATGGCACAATCAGGCTGTCAAATGCAATATAGCTCATTAGAGGATTACACCCCGCCCCTGTAAAAGTGTTCACTAATAAGCTCTTGGGAATATATTTACAAACATAATCAGACACCATCAATAGTAGAATACTTATGCCGCAGGTTGCAAAACAATATTGAATAGTACACGGCACTTTTTTAATTCCTCCCATAAGAGGCTCAAAAAACAATCCGCATAACAGTAACCCGGCCGCCATGATAAACATCTCCCTATATTGAGGCAATTTTCTGTTTATTCCGTACCATAATGCAATAAGTATTACTCCCGATACCCCCAAGTTCCACCAGTACAATCGCATATAAAACGCATAACAGAGCCACACCGCCAGCACAACCATAAGGGGAAACACCCAATGCATGGCCTTATCGCTTAAGCTCCTGTAAATATCACAACCTCCCGATATTTTTTTGTACAATACATCCCCCACATAAGTTGCGGGGAGCAGTAGTAGCAGAAAATAAATATACTCCACATTAAACCACCACCTCAGGCTTGGATTTGCATACGCCTTTACAGGCCATCCGGCATATTGAGTAACCAGCGTAAACAGCAGAATAACCCCAAACACAATACACCTTGCCTTTATCTTATTCATGGTAAAATACCAGATGAATGCTCCAAAGAGATACAAAAATGCCAACAAGAAAATAATAATCCCCCGCCGTTGCACATGAATAACCTCCCCCCAACAAAAATGCCCCACCGCCATTAATCCGCAAGCGGCAAGCACTCCCCCTATGCGAATCCATTTTATAGAAGTCGTTTTATTTTTAATCACCATATAAATAGGGAATAACAAAGCAAAGCCCAGAATAGTCCCTAGCTGCGGCCACACCCCTGCAACAGCCATTCCGTTTACGGTATTTGCAGAAAAGTTCAGGAACACATACAAATAAGAAAAGAGCCACAACATAACAAACCGCTCCAACGTATCCACCACAAAACGTTTGGTAAAACCGGTCGTTGCAGCACCGCTCCCAAACACCTCCAACTTTCCTCTCCCGGCCAGCGGAATTGCCACTCCCATACAAAAAATAAAAATTGGAAAAACAAGATCCACCCATCCTATCCCCGCCACCGTCATATTCAGCTGATGCGTAGGAGGCGGATTCTGTACATGATACATCCACCCCGGCAATACTCCTGCAGGAATAATTGCACAAAACACCATTCCAAAAATGGTAAGGCCGCGTAAAAAATCCAGAGAAAGATAGCGTTGTTTCATAAGTATCTACTCCACAAAATTCAGATATGCTCGCCCCTCAATCCAGAACTTATACCCCTTATCTTCAAACGGAGAGTTAAAAAAAAGCGAATGGATAAATCCGTTTCGTTCCACTAAAACAGTATGATAAATATGACCTTGCGGATTCTCTTTTTTTAGCATAAGAACCTGACCATTTGCCGATTGCATCTTTACAAAACAAGTATCGGCGCTGCGGGAAAATTTCCAAAGCGCATATCCGGCCTCTCTCTTCTCACCTGCGGGTGTTATTACATTCGTGCCGCTTCCAGACTTTCTAGCCTCCCTTTCAACGCTCAGCAACGCCCTCTCCAGGCAGGCAGACATCTCTTCCGTTTTATAACCTGTCCCCCCTTTGCTGCTCACAATACGCTTTCCGTTAAAAATCACGGTGGTATCTACATACGAAAACACCCCCAGTTTGTGCCCTGTAGAGGCTATCAGCCATCTTCCCAACTTTTCTGTGTGCAAAGAATCCTCAAATCCGTAATTGCTGTCAATAAATACCAGACGGGAGACCTTTGCCGGAATCTCTTTTACTCCCGATATATAATTAAACATAAACCGCCCCCCTCCGCTGTGGCTACTCAGCACCACCTCGCTCACCGGGAGCCCTGTTGCCCGACACACAATCTGCTCCAGAGTATCTACCAGACGGGGGTAGAGCAGATAAGAATCCGCCGTGCCGTTTGTGCCATTATAACGCACCGCATGAGCCGTCCACGCTTTCATAGAAGCCTGCAAATATGCCACAATATACTGTTTGGTAGTATCTGTCGCCCGTACAAACTCCGTTTGCGCCTTAATATGTTGAATATCAAAATGCCAGTCATCCCCAGGCTCCATTTTTTTTCCGGCCGTCCATTCAATGGAATTGCCGTTGGGAAGAGCAAACAACACAAGCACCACCGGCTTACCCGGGCACGAAGTGCCATAGTCAACCGCAATCCGGCTATCGGGAATCAAATTCAAATACTCCGTAAATGAATTCCGATAACCGGACGCAAACACAGCCGTCTGAAATCTAAAAAAAAGAAATAAAAGTAAAAGAGACCTGCCGTTGCATATCCTTGGCAAACAATTGTTTATTAATATCTTACGTACAATAGCCAATCGCAACCACTTTCTCATCATAGTCCTATAATCTCCCGTGCCTTTGCCACCTTTTCCTGCAACAGCTCCTCTGTTTTTGCCTCTGCAATAAAACGCAGATAAGGTTCTGTGTTGGAAGGACGGATATTAAACCACCAATCGGGAAATTCAACCCGGTAGCCGTCAAAGTTCATCTCTTTGGTTGGTTTTTCCACAGAGATAAAATAATCCCTTACCGCATCCATTGCCTGTTGCTTACGCTCAATCTTAAAATTAATCTCGCCCGAATTTTTATAACGCTCTATCTTGGCAATAGCCTGAGAAAGTTTAACTCCCTGTTTTTTTAGATCGGACACAATATCAAGGACAATCAGAGAAGCCATCATGCCGCTATCCGAATAGAAAAACTCCTTAAAATAGTAATGGCCGGCCAGCTCTCCCCCAAACACCCCGTCAATCTCCCTTAATTTATGAGCCGCATAAGCACGCCCCACCTTCCATGTAACCATCTCTCCACCCATGGGAGCAAGATACTCTCCCACCGCTTTGGAACTTCTTATATCCTGAATAACCTTCCCTTTGAGCCCCCTCTTTTGCAACCAGTAATGCCCCATAAGAGCTATGATTAAATCGGGGGAGATAAAACGGGAATTTTCATCGGTGAACATAACCCGGTCTGCATCACCGTCATAGATAACCCCGATATCGCATTTTTCCTCTCTCACAAGATTCTTTAATGCCACAATATTCTCAGGAATCAGAGGATTTGCCTCGTGATTGGGGAACGTACCGTCCAGATCATCAAATATATAATGCACAGAACCGGCTCCATTGCCCCCGTTTCCTATCCCGATAATATCTTTGGCAATAAGGGCAGCCATGCCGTTGGAAATGTCAATCCCTATATTCAGATTGGAATAATCGCCTCTATATTGCATCTGAAATTTTATATATTCTTCTTTATAATCAACAAAGGTAACCGTCCCGGCTTTGGCAGCAGGTATACACGGGTGTCCCTCCTTAATCCATTTCTCAATCGTGCCCAGGCCGTTATCGTACCCTACCGGAAGGGCATTTTCCGTAGAAACTTTTAATCCGTTGTACTCCCGCGGATTGTGCGAGGCTGTAATTTGCACCGATGCTTTAAATCCGTATTTAGCTGTTGCAAAATACACCATAGGGGTGGTTGCAAGTCCCATATCCACCACATCCGCCCCCGAATCGGTAATTCCTTTAAGAAGGTATTCCCTTATTTCGGGAGACGACTCCCTCACATCTCTCCCTACCAGCACCTTATTTGTGCGTAATAGCTGCGGAACAAAAAAGCCCACTTTATAGGCTATATCTTTATCAAAATCTTTATTGTAGATACCTCTGATATCATATGCGTGAAATGCTCCCATAGTTCTCTTTTTTACTTTATTTAAACGCTGCTGCAACAAGAATTATCGCTTTGATTTTTTTACAATTTTATAGTGCGGATGGGTCTTGCCGTTTGCAATATTGGTAAGTTTCCCGTGAATCATCTTCTTTCTGATAGGGGTGGCACGGTCTACAAACAGAACACCATCCAGATGATCCATCTCATGCTGCACCATACGGCATCCGAACCCGGAGAAACTCTCCGTAACCTCCTCCAATTTTTCATTGGTATACTTTACTGTGATAACGGCAGGTCTTACAACATCCACATGTATATTAGGAACACTCAGGCACCCCTCCGAAAATTCGGCAGAAACCTCGCTCTCCTCAACCAGAACCGGATTAATCATCACCCTTTTAAAACCTGCCAGCTTTGGCATATCTTCCGCCAGATCTGCTCCATCTACAATCAGCAACCGTAACGAACGGCCCACCTGCGGAGCAGCAATCCCCACTCCGTCTGCCTCTTTCATCGTTGCATACATATTCTCTATCAGCTCCTGCAATCCCTCCTCCGCTCTAACATCAACCTCCTTGGCTTTTTCTCTCAGCACATCCGAGCCATATACATAAATTGGTAAAATCATATTTCTATTTTATTTAATTTTTATTCATCTTTTATCTGCAGCGGCAGAATTGTGACTACATCTGTGGCGTACGATCCATATAGCTCTGCAAAATTATTGCCGCACTTATCTTATCAACCGCCCCTTTTTCTCTGCGATCCATTTTTTTTACCCCTCCGTCAATCATTGCCCGCATAGCAAGTTGCGAGGTAAACCGTTCGTCTTCAAGAACTACAGGCATATCGGGAAAATGCTTTTTTAAGTGTTTGAGAAAAATATCTACATACTGGGCACACTCTGCCGGTTTATTATTCAGGTTCATGGGATAGCCCACAACAAATAGTCGAACTTTCTCTTTTAAGGTATAATTTTTGAGATAATCAATTATATTTGCAGCCGGAACCGTATCCAGGGCTGAAGCAAAAATTCCCAAGGGGTCGCTAACCGCAACTCCTACTCTTTTTTTGCCATAGTCTATTCCAATCATTCTGTCCATTTTGCAAAGTTAGTTTTTTTTATAATTATTATGGCTATTAAGAAACGCGAAAAAATAAATAAGTTATCAAACAAGTTTCGTTTCTCTATCTTTAACGATACAACCCACGAAGAGTTGTTCGTTTTTAGAGCAAACGGACTCCTTTCATTATTAACAATTATTCTGGGAGTTGTGTTTTTGATTGGCTCGGTTACCGTCCTCATTTCGTTTACATCCTTAAGGGAATTTATACCGGGCTATCCTTCGGCAGAGAGCAGAAGAACCCTCATACAGAATACATTAAAGCTGGACTCATTGCAGAACAAGGTAAACATATGGCGTCTGCAACTGGCAAACATTCAGAGAATTGCAACCGGAAAAGAACCGCTGCATATAGATAGTATCTTAAATTTATCGGGGAATAAAGATTCTCTTTTTGCACAAAACGGATCTTTTGCCAAAGATGACTCGTTGCTGCGGCTTACCGTTCTTAAAGAGGAACAGTTTAACCTTTCCGCCAACAAACAAAAAATAGAACAAATTGAAGGACTGCATTTCTTTCCCCCTGTAAAAGGAATAGTTACGGAGGAATACAACGTTGCCATCAACCATCCGTATACCGATATTGCCGCTCCCGAAAACAGCGTGGTTTCATCTGTCCTAAACGGAACCGTTATTGCAGCAGACTGGAATGATGAAAATGGATATGTTATTCAGATACAACATGATAACAATCTAGTTTCTATTTATAAACACAATGCCAAATTACTCAAAAAGCAAGGAGATAAGGTGAGCGCAGGAACACCAATATCGCTTGTAGGAAATACCGGCACTTTAAGCAACGGCTTTCATCTGCATTTTGAACTCTGGCACAAAGGCGAACCCATTAACCCCGCAGAATACATAAAATTCTAAGAGAAACCCAACCTTAAAAATGGACAAACGACATATAGCAATCCTCGGTTCAACCGGATCAATAGGGAGACAGGCTCTTGATGTAATTGCACAGCATCCCGATATTTTTGAAGTAGAACTGCTTACGGCAAATAATAACTGCAAACTGCTTATAGAGCAGGCCATTAAGTTTCAGCCCAATCATGTGGTAATTTGCAACAAAGATCTGTATAAAACAGTATTCCAAGCTCTTGATAAATACGATATTAAAGTATTTTCCGGAATGGAATCGGTAAACGAACTGGTTCAAAGTTCCAATATAGATATTGTTCTGGCAGCCATGGTAGGATTCAGCGGACTGGAGCCCACCATTCATGCCATAAAAAGCGGCAAAATAATAGCTCTCGCCAATAAAGAGACCCTGGTAGCAGCAGGCTCTATTATCACTTCGCTCTCAAAGAAATACAATAGCCCCATTTTACCGGTAGACTCCGAACACTCTGCCATTTTCCAATGCTTGCAGGGAGAATGCACCGATATTGAAAAAATAATCCTCACTGCCTCAGGAGGCCCTTTTTTACATGCCACTCCGGATGAGATTACAAATGCCACGCGTGCTCAGGCCCTTAAACATCCGAATTGGGATATGGGAGCCAAAGTGACCATAGACTCCGCAAGCATGATGAACAAAGGGCTGGAGATGATAGAGGCCTCATGGTTATTTAACCTCCCTCCCGATAAGATTGATATTGTTGTACATCCCCAATCCATTATCCACTCCATGGTGCAATTTACAGACGGCAGCCTTAAAGCACAATTGGGAGCTCCCGATATGCGGGTTCCCATTCAGTACGCCCTCTCCTATCCGCAGCGGATTTCTTTAAACACCCAAAGAATTGATTTCCCAACCATTGCACAGCTTACCTTTATGGCTCCCGATACCCAAAAGTTCCCCGCCATATCGCTGGCATACGCCGCCCACAAAGAGGGAGGCAACATGGCTTGTATCATGAACGGAGCCAATGAAATTGCGGTAGAGGCATTCTTAAAAGACAAAATTCTTTTCCATCAGATTCCTCATATTATTGAGAAAACCATGAAAAAGTGTAGCTTTGTCCCCGCCCCGTCAATTGACGACATTTATGCTACCGATCTGCAGGCAAAACGCCTTGCTGCGGAGTTTATTTAAAGCCTTGTTTTTTCTCTGTGAGGCACATGCAAGAGACAAGGAGTTTCAACGAACACAACATATTAATAAACATAATATTAAGCAAAACACATGCAAGAAAAGAGACGCTCTGCTTTACCTATTTATAAGTTAATTGTTATTATCTTTGCAACAAGGTGATTGAAAAGAATTTTGTAATAAATAAAAAAATATAACCAAAAATAGTCTCAATAATTATTTGAGACTACTTATACCCCTATTAACATGATGGTAATTTTAATAAGAATATTCCAGGTAGTTCTGGCATTAAGTATCTTGGTCCTTGTTCACGAATTCGGACATTTTTTATTTGCTCGTATCTTTAAGATAAGAGTAGAAAAATTTTATCTGTTTTTTGATGCCTGGTTCAGTCTTTTTAAATTTAAACCTAAAAACAGCGATACCGAATACGGAATAGGGTGGCTTCCGTTGGGGGGATACTGCAAAATATCGGGAATGATAGACGAATCCATGGATAAAGAGGCTATGAAAGAGGAACCAAAGCCATGGGAATACAGATCCAAACCGGCATGGCAGAGGTTGTTTGTAATTGCCGGAGGGGTTCTATTTAACTTTATTCTGGCAATTCTTATCTATGCCGGCATCTTGTATACTTGGGGGGAAGAATATATTAAGAATGCAGATGTAACCACCGGCATCTACGCCAGTGAACTCGCACAAGAAATAGGATTCAGAAACGGAGACCGGATTCTCTCTTTTGACGGCATAGCTACCGATAAATTTCAGGATCTGCAAATAGATCTGGTACGTACTCAGGCAGAAGAGGCTAAAGTACTCAGAAATGGAGATACCGTTACAATAGCCATAGACCCGGCTTATATTCCAACCATCCTCAACACCCCCGGAATGTTTGACTACGGAATTCCGTTTGTAGCATTGCAAATACCCGATACCTCCATCAACTATAACTCCGGCATGCAGGCCGGAGACAGAATCCTGGCCATGAACGGAGAAAAAGCAGAATTATATCTGGAAGTTCAGGGCTTTCTAAAAAAACATAAAGGAGACTCGGTCGTAGCCACGGTTGCAAGGGGAAATGAAATTGCACTCGTTCCTATGGCCATTGATACTGCCGGTCAACTACAGGTTGTGATTAACCTCACCGCATCTAATTTTTACACAATCACAACAATGAAATACAGTCTTTTAGGATCCATCCCTGCAGGATGCAACAAAGCGGTAACCACGGTAGGAAATTACCTAAAAGAGCTGAAACTCATTTTCTCCCCTAAAACGGAGGCTTATAAATCGGTGGGTAGCTTTATAGCTATCGGGAAGATATTCCCCGCCACCTGGGATTGGTTTAAATTCTGGAGCATAACGGCCTTTTTATCGGTTATGTTAGCGGTGCTGAATATATTACCGATACCCGCACTTGACGGAGGACATATTATGTTTACCCTCTATGAGATGATTACCGGAAGAAAGCCCAGCGATAAGTTTTTAGAGTATGCACAAATGGTAGGGATGTTCTTGCTGCTGGGATTAATGGTACTCGCTTTTGGAAATGACATATTCAAATTGTTTAACTAGATGATTGAATAGATTTATATTGTATTTACTAATAAAACATAGCATTATGACAGTATTCCGATTCGTTTTAATCACACTCCTGTCGGCCACTTTGTTTGGTGGCTGTAATGGAAACGGGCCTCAACTCAAACAAAACATAAGCGGGAAGGCCGGAGAGATCATTATTGTTACTAATAAAGCAAACTGGGAATCGGAATCAGGGGCAGAAATGCGCTCCATTCTGGCTGCCGACTACCCTTTTTTACCACAAAGAGAACCTGCGTTTAATCTGATAAACATAGGTGAAAAGAACTTTGATAAGTTATTTCAGATACACAGAAATATTGTAATTATGCAGGTAAATCCGGAATTTACAGAGGCTAAAATGGTAGCGCAGGAAGATATCTGGGCTGCTCCGCAAATTGTGGTAACAATTACCGCCCCTACCGAACAGGCTGCAACCGCACTGCTCAAAGAAAAATCCGATTTGCTTTATAATACAATCAGTCAGGCGGAAAGAAACCGTATTATCAGAAATTCCAAAATCTATGAGGAGAGAGATCTGAGAAGGATTGTCTCGGAAGAATTCGGCGGTTCTCCTTATTTTCCAAAAGGGTATTCAATCAAAAAGAAAGCCGAAAATTTTATGTGGATTTCTTACGAAACAACTTACACCAACCAAGGTATTTTTGTGTATAGAATTCCGTATAAAGATTCTACTTCCATGAACGTGGATAACCTTATTGCTGCCAGAAATGAGATGTTGGCAAGAAATGTACCGGGCCAGTTGGATAACAGTTATATGACCACCAGTGGTGAGAAAACCCCGGCACTGCACTGGATGAAATATAAAAAGAGAGACTTTGCAGAGGTACGTGGGCTATGGGAAGTACAGAATGATTTTATGGGAGGCCCCTTTGTTTCGCATGCTTTCTACGATAAAGACAGCGCCAACATTATTGTACTGGAAGGTTTTGTTTATGCTCCAAGATATGATAAACGAAACTACCTCAGGCAAGTAGAGTCTATGTTGTACTCCTTTGATTGGAAAGAAGATTTTAACAAATAGTATTAATTATACCTTTTATGATAGTTTTTATTTGCATAAATAAATTTTATTTTTACCTTTGCAGTCCCAAAGAAAAACACACTTAGGTATATTGGGAGACAGGGTCGGTTCGTCTAACGGTTAGGACTCAAGATTTTCATTCTTGCAATAGGGGTTCGATTCCCCTACCGACTACAAAAAAAAATATTAAAAAATAATAAAATGGCAAATCACGCATCAGCAGACAAGCGCAATCGCCAAAACGAGAAACGCAAGTTGCATAATCGTTATTATGCAAAAACAACACGTAATGCAGTTAAAGCATTACGCAATACAACGGACAAAACAGCAGCTTTGGCTTTAATACCTAAAGTGTATGCTATGTTGGACAAATTGGCTAAAAAGAATATTATTCACGACAACAAGGCTGCAAACCTTAAAAGCGGACTTGCAGTTTATGTTAACAAACTAGCGTAAATTTTACTTTTTGTCATAAGAGTATTAAAAAAACTTCTCAATCTTTGAGGAGTTTTTTATTTTTAAATCGAATCTTATGACAAACAAACTTACCATACAAGACTGGGAAGAGGCAGAACGTCCGAGAGAAAAATTTCTCTCACAAGGGGGAGATTCTTTAAGCAACGCCGAACTACTTGCAATTTTACTGCGCTCAGGGAATAGAAATGACAACGCAATTGATCTTGCAAGAAAAATATTGGCTGCGGCCGATAACAACCTCATCGCATTAAGGAAATTCACATTTGATGATCTGCAGAAATTCAACGGTGTAGGACTGGGCAAAGCCCTCTCCATTCTGGCCTGTTTTGAACTGGCCAAGCGGTGTAATATGGAACAGACTCCGGAGATTCCCCAGATTTACTCTTCCAAAAGTGCCATACAACTGGTAGCTCCAATCCTTAAAGATATTGCCCATGAAGAGTGTTGGGTGCTTTATCTAAATAGGGGAAACAAGCTCATAGGAAAAGAAAAAGTGACTAGCGGAGGAATAAGTGCCACCATTGTAGATGTAAAGATGATTATCAAGAAAGCCATCTCCAGATTGGCCAGTTCCATTATATTGGTACACAATCATCCGTCGGGGAACAAAAATCCGGGAGATCATGATAAAATCCAGACCAAACGATTGAAAAGTGCGGCACAAATGTGCGAAATAGAACTATTAGACCACCTTATTGTTGCCGGAGAGGATTACTACAGTTTTTCGGACGAAGGGATGTTATAATACCAAAAATTGTCTTAACTTTGTAAAGTTATAACTATTCATACCCAGGTAATATGACAATTAACAATATTGGAGAGAAAAATTCTATTCTCAATAAATTTATTGCAGAGTTAAGAGATAAAAAAACACAGAAAGACAGCATGCGTTTCAGACGCAATCTGGAACGTATTGGTGAAATTTTTGCCTACGAGATAAGTAAAACATTAACCTACCAGGAGAAAGAGGTACAAACTCCACTGGGTATTGCCAAATGCAATCTTCCTACCGATAATCTAATTGTATCAAGTATTCTGCGTGCCGGTCTCCCCTTGCACAACGGCATTCTCAATTATTTTGATTCTGCCCAGAATGCCTTTATTGCGGCTTACCGCAAATACGGAAAAGACAATAAATTCACCATTCAGATAGAATATACCAGTTCCCCCTCCACAGAAGATAAAATCCTTATCCTCGCCGACACCATGCTGGCCACCGGATCATCCGTTATTCTTGCCTATAAGAAACTGTGCGAACTGGGAGAACCCACCCATACTCATATTATTTGTCCCATTGCAAGCGAGTTGAGTCTGGGAAACCTCTCCAAGAATCTGCCGCATAAAAAAGTTACCCTCTGGGTTGCCGCAGTAGACCAGGAACTCACCAATAAATCATACATTGTTCCCGGCCTTGGCGATGCAGGCGATTTAGCCTTTGGAGACAAACTCTAATAAGCTTTTGCGCCGTTGAGATACGTAGCCGTAACCTTAGTATCCACCACCTGTTTTTCCGGCACACTCATAAAATCACGATCAGTCGTGATAAAATCGGCTGCTTTACCCGGTTCTATACTCCCTTTTTCGTGCTCTTCTGCGGTAGCTTTTGCTCCCCAGATGGTCATGGTACGCAGTGCCTCTTCTTTGGTAAGGGCCTCATTGGTCTGAAATCCGTTATCGGGAATAAAATCTAAATTTTTGCGATAGACAGCGGCAAAGAAAGTGTAAATGGGATTAACTTGCTCTATCGGAAAATCCGTCCCCGATGGCATCCAGCCTAGTTGACCAAGCAATGTTTTATAACGGTAGGCATCTTTGATTCTCTCTCCCAACCTCTCGTCTGCCCATAACATATCGGAAGTGCAGTGGGTGGGTTGTACCGACGGGATAATGGAGTATTGTTGGAATGCAGACATATCCTGCGGATGAATAATCTGAGAATGCTCAATACGCCAGTTTAGCTGTGGCTTTTCTCCGTTGGGAGCAGATTTTTGAGCAAGTCGGTAAAATTCGCCGTATACATCCAACGCCTCGCGGTTTGCTTTGTCACCAATGCAGTGGGTAGCAACCTTAAAGCCATGATCATAAGCCCATTGACAATATTTTTTGTATTGTTCCATTGTGCAAGCATCTATGCCTGTATTTTGCGGATCGTCTGAGTAGGGTTCCAGCAACGTGGCACCGCGGGAACCAAGAGCCCCGTCTCTGTATAGTTTTAAGGTGTTTATTTTTAAGTTTTTATTAAAATATGGCTTGGTGTATTTCTTAAAATTACCGGGAACCGCTGATAACCATGCATCTACTTTCAGGGTTAGCTTTCCCGCATTTACCAAGGAATCCATCAACTCCAGCTGGAGAGTCTCTTCTTCTGCATCGCTAATGGAGGTGAGACCGTATTTGAAACACTCCGCCTGGGCAGCCAGCAATATATCTTTCACATCGGAAGAGCGGTATACAGCTATCTCATTTTTAAATACGGTACACATATTTTCCATGAATACTCCGGTAAATTTGCCGTTTTTAATAATTGCCTCGCCCGGATTGTATTTTCCCGAAACTAAAAAATCATCTACGGTTAGTCCTAATTTATTGATAGCGGCATCGTTGGCAACTACCGCATGAAAATCTATTCTGGAAAGGACTACCGGAACGGCAGGAAATAATTCATTTAATTTTTCATTGGATGGAAACTCTTTTACAGGCCATAAGTTCTGATCCCACCCGTCTCCAACAAGAAAACTCCGATTGGGATTTTCTTCATATGCTTTTTGCAGTCGCTCAAGAATCTGTTCAAATGAGGTTGCTCTGCGTAAATCTACATTCAATAGCCCTTTTCCCATTTCAAATAAATGGCAATGAGAATCATTAAGCCCCGGATATACGGATCCGCCCTTAAAATCCACATAATTATCGGGATGCTTTTCAGCATCTTGCACCTGATAGTTACCAAGAATATCTGCCGTGGTGCCTACGGCTACAAATTTCCCGTCTTTTACGGCAAAAGCCTCTGCCTTGGTAAAGGTGCTGTCTACAGTATAAATAACGCCGTTGTATCCAATAAAATCTACTTGTTGTTTCATGCTACAACTACTTAATAAAAAGATGCAAGAATAAAATAAAGATAATGTAATATTTTTCATATGTCTATGTTTTTACATTCATGACTAAACATCATAAACGCCCATTGAAAACGCTGATAATATTGCTAATAAAATTCACAATCCCCTTTTTATAGTTCTTTTCTGAGTCTGGCAATAGGGATATTTAACTGTTCTCTGTATTTAGCTACGGTTCTGCGCGCTACCAAATATCCTTTTTTCTGTAAGACCCCAACCAGTTCTTCATCTGTAAGAGGTTTGCTTTTATCCTCCACATCAACACTTTCACCCAATATTTTTTTAATTTCCCTGGTAGATACCTCTTCTCCATTCTCGGTCATAAGCCCTTCTGAGAAGAAATATTTTAGAGGAAAAATTCCAAACGAGGTTTGAATGTATTTACAGTTTACAACACGGGAGATTGTGGAAATATCCAGATTGGTTTTTTCCGCTATGTTTTTTAAGACCATTGGTTTGAGCTTGGTCTCATCTCCGTCTGCAAAATACTCACGCTGGAAATCTATAATTGCATTCATGGTATTCTGCAATGTATTCTGACGCTGCTTAATAGCCTCTATAAACCATTTTGCCGAGTCTAATTTTTGTTTCACAAAACTGGCTGCCTCTTTTCCGGCTCTATCCGTATTGGAAGATTTTATCAATAAATCGGCATATCTTTTATTAACCCTTAGCTCCGGCACCGAAAACTTGGGCATACTCATCACCAGTTCGCCGTCTTTTTCCTCCAGCACAAAATCGGGAACCACCTGCTGCGATTGTTCCACATACGAATCATCTATCTGTCCTCCCGGTCTCGGATTGAGTTTTATAATTTCATCAATTGCCCCTTTAAGTTCCTCTTGCGTAATTCCCATTCTGGCAATAATTTTGGAATAATGTTTTTTTGTAAACTCCGCAAAATGTTCTTTTAAAATAGCCTCTGCTATCTCCTTAGAGTGGCTTTTTGCTTTGGATTCTATTTGTAAAATCAGGCATTCCTGCAAACTTCTCGCCCCTATTCCAACCGGTTCAAACTCCTGTATTACCGTAAGAATCTTTTCCAGTTCCTCCTCATTGGTCTCTATATTTAACCGGAACGAGATATCGTCCGATAGAGATTCCAGATCTCTGCGCAAGTAACCGTCATCATCCAGACTTCCTATTACAAAAGTGGCTATTGCCCTGCTTCTCTCATCCAAAGGGCGGTAGCCGAGTTGCATCTGCAAGCTTTGGTGAAAACTTTCCCGCACAGAAAAAGTATTATACTGAGGCTTAAGATCTTTCCCTTGATTATTTACATATAACTTATAAGAAGGCGTGGGATCATCTGTAGGATATTCACTTAGCGATACGTTTTTTGGAGCCCCCTCATCATCCTGACTCTCGGTACTTTCATCCAATACAGGATTTTCTTCCAACTCTTTCTTGATTCTTTGCTCAAGTTCCAGAGTTGGTAGTTCCAACAATTTGATTGTTTGTATCTGAAGCGGCGACAACTTCTGCAGCTGTTTTTGTTGTAAACCTTGTTTTAACATAATTGCAAAGATACGATTTTTTATTTTATCTTAGCACCCACAAACAACTTTGAAATATGGGATATGGAGATAAATATCAAAAAGGTTATTGAGTCCAAAAGTAGCAAATTAGCAAAATATACACCAAATTTTATTATCCATGCTATCAGAAAAATTATTCATGAGGATGAAATCAATTTTATTTTAAAGACACACGGACATAAAACGGGAGTGGAATTTGCAGCAGGATGCCTTGACACCTTACATGTATCATGCAACGTAACATATACAAACCCAGAATCTTTACAAAAACAGCAGAGATACATATTCGTATCCAACCACCCTTTGGGAGGTTTGGACGGTCTTGTTATTATTAACGAACTAGGAAAAAAATTCGGCGACATAAAATTTGTTGTTAATGACCTTTTAATGAATATAAAACCATTGAAACCCATTTTTGTTCCGGTAAATAAAGTGGGTAAAATGAGCAAACAGCATGCAGAACTCATAGAAAGTGCATACGCCGGTTCCGGTCAGATATTATATTTTCCGGCCGGGCTCTGCTCCAGACTGACACACAAACAGATTACGGATCCGCCATGGAGCCGGAATTTTCTAAAACAAGCTCTTCGCTACAACCGTCCTATTGTTCCTATGTTCTTCAGCGGCAGAAATTCCGGTTTTTTTTACAAACTGGCGCAGTTGAGAAAATTTCTGAAACTAAGCTTTAATCTGGAGATGATGTTTCTTCCCGATGAAATGTTCAAACAAAAAAATAGTATCTTTGACGTTGTTATAGGAGCTGCAATCCCCATAGAAAGCATCAGGAGTCGCATTGAGCAGGGCACCAGCCTTCAGCAGATATGCGAAGAGATAAGAAAGCAGACCTATGACCTTAAAAATGTTATATCTAAAAAGAAAGAATAATGGAGCCCGTCATTCATCCTGTTGACAGACAACTAATTAGCAAAGAACTAACAAAAGATAAATTTATCCGCATAACCCGCAAGGGAGATAATTATCTTTTTGAGATTACCGCACACGATTCCCCCAATATTATGCAGGAGATAGGGCGGTTGCGTGAAATCTCGTTCCGGCTTGCAGGAGGTGGCACCGGCAAAGCGGTAGATATTGATGAGTTTGATACCGATCCTCATGAGCCATACAAACAGTTAATTGTATGGGATCCAAAGGATAAGGAAATCATAGGCGGATACCGATATATAAACTGCGGAGGGCTTGCCATGGAAAAAATGGCTACCAAAGAGTTGTTCAGCTTCTCCGATCAATTTATAAAAGAGTACATGCCGTTCACCATTGAGTTGGGACGCTCGTTTATACAACCCAACTACCAGAGTACCAATCTAAAACGCAAAAGTTTGTATGCACTGGATAATTTATGGGACGGACTTGGGGCATTGGTGGTAAAATATTCCAACATAAAGTATTTTTTTGGGAAGGTAACCATGTACACCTCGTATGATGCCAGGGCCAGAAATCTGTTGCTGCATTTCTTGGCTAAATATTTTTCCGATAACGATCATCTGGTGGTTCCAATAAAACCACTTGATTGTGATATGAATAACCCGTATTTTATTGAATTATTTCACAACCTTCCGTATAAAGAGGGGTATAAAGTGTTACAAAAAGAGATAAAAAACAACGGCGAACATATCCCCCCACTTATTAATTCGTATATGAATCTATCCCCCTCCATGCGGGTGTTCGGAACCGCTATTAACAACGGATTCGGCGGAGTAGAGGAGACCGGCATTCTAATTAATATTCCCGATATTTATCAGGAAAAAATAGAACGCTACATTGCCCCCCTCAAACTCTGGGCCCACAAAGTCCGGATTAAATGGTGGAAAAAGAAATAGCCCTCATTCGCAGCAAGTTGTACATTGTTGTGAATGAGAATACTACAGAATCAAATATTCCGGCCACCAAAAACAGCTAATCATAGCATATTGATTATAAGCAAAATACAACTTACTGCGAAAAAGACAAATCCTCCAAGGCCGCAGTTTGCCCCTTTGAAAATCTACAGAGTGGGAAAATGAATCTGATCCTTAATAACCAACGCCCCCGGATACCGACTTCGTATCACCCCCAGAGCTTTCATAGCCTCCGATTTTGTTCTGAAATCTCCCGCCACAACTCTAAAATAGGGATTGGTATAATTACGGTAAACAGGAATATAAGGAAAATTATCGGTGAAGTTTTTTACAAGATTTTCCGATTCCCATCTTGCATTTTGCTTGTTATCAAAGAAAATTCTTATGCGGTAACCGCTTTTTTTCTTGTTTGCATTACCGGCTATATAATAGGTAAATGCCTCTGCTACAGATGCTGGTTGGTTAATTACAACATTCCCGTCCCACCCGTTATGATTATTAATCATGGAGAAAACGGATATTCCAACTAGGGTTGAATCTACAAGAGGGGGAAGCACTATTTTTACGGCAGAAGTATCTTGCACAACCACAAGCGTATCTTGCGCCTTAACGGAATAAATACCAAGAAAAAAAACCACAAAACAACTTATAATGTATCGCATGTTATCATCTTTAAATTTATAAACTTATCTTTTTCACCAACTTATCCAGCGGTATATTATTTAACTTAATTGATTTTTTGAAAGCACCTTTTTTTACGGTTGCTTTTAATTTTATCTTAAATTCGTCCATATGCCACGATTTTAAGTTTAGCCCCATTACCAGAACCGCCATGGGATCGAGCAGAGTTATGTTTGTTTTTATCAATACATCTCCGCTGTAATTAGCAGGAACGGAGATCTGTTCGCTAAGAGCAAGGTTTGCAAAAGGGATATCGTCTCTGTAAAGCATACCCTGAACATTGGTGAGGGTAAAATTTGCTTTTGTGGGATTGGATACACATACGGAGAGATCCAAGCTTACTTTTGATGCCGAATTTAGTTTTACTTTAGCTACATCTACCGTTCCTATGGTAATGTCACGATAGCCTGCACAACTGCTCAACAGCGACACCAAGGCGATAATAATAATCAGATACTTCCTCATGAACTTTTTTTACGATAACAAATCAGACGGCAAAGGTAAAAAAAGTTATCTTTGCAGAATAATAATTTACGAATGAATAACAAATATTGTTCCGTTAAACCAATAAGAGATCATGAGCTGCCGCAAGTTTTTATTGAAACTTATGGCTGCCAGATGAATGTGAATGACAGTGAGGTGGTACTTTCCGTGCTCCAGGATGCGGGTTATTCGTTATGTGAGGCAATAGAAAACGCAGATATTATTTTAGTAAATACCTGTTCTATCAGAGATAACGCCGAGCAAAGAATATGGGGAAGGCTGGATGTTTTCCTCCAACTAAAGAAAAAGAGGAAAGAGATTATTGTGGGTATTCTGGGTTGCATGGCAGAACGGCTAAAAGATGAACTGCTAAAACATCCGGCTGTGGATATTGTTGCCGGGCCAGATTCTTACCGCAATATCGCCCGCCTTATTATGGCACTCAGAGAGGATGGCAAACAGATTAACACCTTGCTTTCGCATGAAGAGACGTATGCCGATATTTCTCCCGTAAGAATGGATAAAAACGGCGTATCTGCCTTTATATCAATTATGCGCGGTTGCAACAACATGTGTTCGTACTGCGTTGTCCCCTACACCAGAGGAGCCGAGAGGAGCCGAGATCCGCAAAGTATTGTAAAAGAGGCACAAGAGCTATTTGCAAACGGGTACAAAGAGGTAAGTCTGCTGGGACAGAATGTGGATTCTTATAACTGGGCCAATCCCGATAACCCAACGGAAAGCACCGACTTTGCACAATTGCTGGAGCTTGTTGCGCTGATAGACCCTCAACTAAGAGTGAGATTCTCCACCTCTCACCCAAAAGATATGGGGAACGGCGTTTTATACACCATGGCAATGTATCCGAACATCTGCAACCATATTCATTTGCCTGTACAATCGGGAAGCAACGCCATGTTGTTGAAAATGAACCGCAAATACACCCGCGAGATATATCTGCAACGGATTGCAATGATACGGGAGATTCTCCCCGACTGCGGTATCAGTACCGATATTATTGCCGGATTCTGTGCAGAAACCGAGGCCGATCATAAAGAAACCCTCACCATTATGCAGGAAGTGGGCTATGATTCCGCCTTTATGTTCCAGTATTCCGAGAGGCCTAACACCAAAGCTGCCAGACACTTCCCCGATGATGTTCCGGCAGAGGTAAAAACCCGCCGTCTGAATGAGATTATAGAACTGCAGAACCGCCTCGCCCTTGCGAGCAACCAGAAAACCCTTGGTAAAACCTACGAGGTTTTAATTGAAGGAGTTTCCAAACGCTCTTCCCACCAACTGATAGGGCGCACTCCGCAAAACAAAGTCTGTGTCTTTAACGGACTTGGACATAAAATTGGGGAGTACGTACATGTAAAAATTACCTCATGTACCTCGGCAACACTTATTGCGGAAATTATATAGGACTAGAAAAACTATCGGGAAACATAAAAAAGGTAAACAATACTATTAAAAATAAGAGTTATGACAAAAATGAAAACAGTATACCTTGGTTCTCTCAGGACAGAGGCCGAGCATATTCAATCCGGAAACAAATTAATGACCGATGCCCCTCTTGACAACAACGGCAAAGGGGAGTTCTTCTCACCTACCGATTTGTTTGCAACCTCATTGGGTAGCTGCATGCTTACCATCATGGGGATGTCTGCCGGCACTTACGGCTTTAATCTTGACGGCACAACCATTGAAACCGAGAAGATTATGGGCACCAATCCCAGAAGAGTTATTGAAATTAAGATAGACTTCCATTTCCCGGCCAACAACAACTACACCGACCAGCAGAAACGTGTCATTGAATCTGCCGCAAGAACCTGCCCGGTAGCCAACAGCATCCACCCAGATATTAAAAAGACCATCACTTTCCATTATTAGCAGACGCAAAGGCACTTTTGTCTTTGCCTCCCCTTGATAAAAAATTTGAAGATTCAAGAATTTACACTATCTTTGCGCTCTCAAAACCAGAGACACAGTTCATTTTTTGTTTTTGAAACGCTAAGATATGCCCAGATGGCGGAATAGGTAGACGCGCTGGTCTCAAACACCAGTGGAGCAATCCGTGCCGGTTCGATCCCGGCTCTGGGTACCAATAAAATGGCTAACAGTTGAAAAATCAACTTGTTAGCCATTTTTTATTTCAGGATTTTCCCCGCATTTTCCCCACGAAGGCTATTTATGTTGAATCTTAGAACTATTTTGGCGTAAACACAGAAATAATAATGAATTAAAGTGAATACCATCCACATAACACGTAAGAGGCACATTGCAGTAAGCCCCCGATAAATTACATCTTTTTCCTCCCCTAAATCTTCCATAGCTTTGCGCAAAAAGGAATAATGGTATCAAAAGAAATAGTATTATCAGTAGAATCCTACTGCAACGAACATCAGGTAAGCAGACAATCAAGGCTAAAAGAATTAAATTTACCCACCTCTCAGTATTATCACTCAAAAAG
>JAVWIB010000020.1:24884-29340 GCA_036639755.1 Bacteroidales bacterium | reverse complement strand
CTATTACTCTCTCCCAGCGGATTACCTCTCCGGATGTAAAACTGGTATGCGAGATACCGTCCGAACATTACACCGTTGAATCGGATAAAAACCGGTTTACCCAGGTTGTTACAAACTTTGCCACCAACGCCATAAAATTTACCCCAAAAGGGGAGATAAAAATAGGGTATCAATATACAGACGGCGGAATCAAAGTTTTTGTAACCGATACCGGCATAGGAATAGCTGCCGAAAAGATAGACAAAGTCTTTGAACGGTTTGAAAAGTTAGATGATTTTGCCCAGGGCTCGGGTCTTGGCATGGCCATCTGCAAAGCCATTATGGATGCCTGCAACGGACAGATAGGGCTTGAATCGGAACTAGGCAAAGGCTCCACCTTTTGGGCGTGGTTCCCGGAAAGTTAACTCACTTAGCGTTTAAAATTTGCGCCGCACCCCCGCTATAAGTTCTGTAGCATGGGTGCGGCGCATTTTTTTACGCTAAGTGAGTTAAATTACGGATTTTGCGCCATGTGCGGATTAGATTCTAGTTCTTGGTTGGGGATTGCCCATTCCCAGCTGCTGTCGGATGCTTCTACTTTTTCAAAGCCGCATAAAGAGAGATCATGTCCACCGTCTTTTCCGTTTCCTAGTTCTCGTTGCATTGGAACATTCATCCTTTTCAGATCAAACCATCTGAATCCCTCACCCCATAACTCTACACGTCTTTGTAAAATAATTTCATCCAATAAAGCCACATCTGTTTTGTTAGATTTGGTATATTTAGAATCTCTGTTGCTTGCAAGGAGGAATAATACATTCTGAGCCTCTGTATTTTTTCCCTGACGGGCGTATGCTTCTGCCTCTATCAAATACATTTCAGCCGTTCTCATGTAAGTTCAGACATAAATAACCCCTCTTCATTTATAGAAAACAAAAATAAACAAATTATTTAGTGTCCTGTTCTGGATATGAGACATCCTGTTCTTATAAAAAACTGTCACAACTTATTGTTTCACGCTTACTAAGGTACACCAATAGTAAGATTTACCCTAAATAAATTAAAACTGCCTCTTAAAATAGAATAGGGATTTAGCTATCTAACTAAACCCCTAACCTAAATTATTCCTCTTCCCAATCCGCATTTACAGTTTACACAATATTTTGGACCCAGCCTTATAACACCTCTATTTGTGCCACACTTAATCCTGTACACCCAGATATATCAATTCCTTTATTTTTTCCTATGGCTTAACCTACTTTTCAACATTCTGCACAAGGAATCCATTTCCTGAGTTTTTAATGGCTCCCATTGGAAAAGGCATTGTCCATAAGTGAGATGTAGGAGATAAAGTGTACTCTTTACCTGCTACCACTTTACGGAGTGTTACGGCATATTTAGGATCCTTATTATACCTGCGGGCATCCCCAAAAGCAACAATCCCAAACATCATTTCATTATCTTTGGTACGACGAATATACGTAATTGCCTCCTCTATTGTAGAAGCAGTTAATGCAACATATTTAGCAGGGAGAATTCTTTTTATCCGCACAGTGTTAAGCGCATCCATAGCTTCTGAAAGTTTTCCGGAACGGGCTAGACACTCTGCCTTAATTAAATACACCTCCGGCGTAGTAATGCCCCCATTATTAAAGAATCCCCTAGTAGTACTTGCATAGTAGGTATCCGCACCAACTGTTTTTATTTTATATTTTGCGGCAAAACGGGCATCTGCTGCTTCAAAACGGGCCGCACGCTCAACCAACACATTAGACTCAATCATTGCCACGTACTTAGACCCATGGCGGTAATAATAATTTTCAACATTATCATAACCGGCAGGAGAGACAGTTGATACATAAGAAGAGGGATTCTCTATCTGTGCTTTATTCTTATTGTAATATTCAACCCAGTCATACAATGCACTATTGTGCTTAAGAGCCTCTTCCGCATTCAATAATGCCAAATCATACTCCTGCTGCTGCAAGTAGACCCGCGCAAGCAAGGCATAAGCAGAGCCTTGGTTAGGATGAATGATTGTGACAGATTTTTCCGGCAAATCTGTAATTGACTCTTTAATATTATCAATGATAAACTTATACATCTGAGCTATTGTAGCCTGAGTGTAAGGGGTATTAACGTTTGCGCTTAAAATCAGAGGGACAGCCATTTTCTGTTCAGCAGTAGCCCTATCATAGGTTTGGGCGTAAAAATTAGTAAGGGTAAAATACACTAAAGAGCGAAGAACCTTTACTTGGGCAATAAGGGTTCTTCTTTGCAGTTCAGTACAATCTGTTGCAGAGGGGGCAGATTCTAAGATAAGATTGAAAATAGATATGGCTGCATAACTATTGTAATAGGTCATCTCATCTGCATTATTTAATTCTATCCTATTTGCCGCTTCATCCCAAAAATAATTTGCTTTTGTAAGCGGCTCTCTATTTAAAGACGAGGTGCTTACAAACGCATCATTTAACAAATTAATAGATTGAGCTATATGGGTTAATTGACATGTATATTCATCCCTCAAAAGGGCTTCATAATCTGCCAGAGAGATGGGAATCTTAGACCCTTTGGGTAATACTCCCAAGAAATCACTACAAGAACACAACATACCTGCTGCACAAACAAATGCAACTGTAACTAATATATTTTTAATTCGTATCATTTTTATTTTCTTATTAAAAGTTAAAATACAATCCAAACACATAGTTAGGGGAATTATAACCGCCCAATAAATATCTCGCCTCCTTATTGGCTGCAAAGGTGTAAAGATTTTCAATGTTAAATTGCACCCTTGCCCTACTCATATAAACTTTCTGGCAAATATTTTTAGGAATCTGATATGCAAATGAAAGATTACTTATTCTAAGATTTGTTGCATTAAGTACATTAACAGAGGCCTTTGAATAAATTTTATAGCTATTGCCGGAATATTCCTGATCTTCTGCAAATACCACCTTCGGAATATCTGTATGCCCTTCATCTCCGGGGTTTTTCCACCTATTAACAATGTTTTTATTTACCGCATTAATAACGGTCACATACGCTGGCGAATTATAAGAACTATTTAGATAAGGCAAATCCGTATTCCACATTTTGTGCCCCCCCTCAAAAATTAGCATAAAAGAAAAGGAGAAGTTTTTATATCTAAGTGAAGAGCTCAAAGAACCGGAATGGGCAGGATCCAGAGATCCTAAATTAACAATGGCATCCAAGGTTGTTGGAATATCCTTTGTCAAATTTCCGTTCTGATCGTATACCTGCGGCAAGCCGGTGTTGCTTAACCCTGCCCAGTTATAACCATATAGCGACTTATAAGGGTAACCGGCCCTTGGATAAGCTGACGGATAGTCGAGCATTAAATAGTAAACAGGAGCCTCTACATTCACATAAGTAACTTTATTCTTATTATAGGCATAAATCATTTGTGCACTCCAATTAAAATTTTTTCTCTTTATAAGTTCTCCAGCAAGCGTAAACTCAAAACCATTATTGCGCATCTGGCCGTTATTCATGGAGTAAGTAGTATACCCAAATCCCTCGGTAGGAACCCCCATTGTGCTGGCAAGCAAATCTTTTCCTAATCTATTATAATATTCCACCGTTCCCGACAATCTATTCTCTAACAAGGCAAAGTCAACTCCCACGTTGGTGGTCGTGGTTTTCTCCCAAGACAACATAGGATTCGGACGAGATCCTACCGTCCCCTGAGTCCCCCCTATATTTATGTTCGGCTTATAATTAGCTGTTAAATAGGGTGCAGTATTTTTTGAAATATTTCCGCCAATACCGTATGATGCCCTTAGTTTTAACATATTTACCCATTTGACACTTTGCATAAAATGCTCCTTATTCAGATTCCAGCTTGCTCCCACAGACCATAATGGCTTATTCTGATACTTAGAATCTGTTCCCCATAAATTAGATCGGTCCCACCTTAAGCTACCCGTTACAGAGTATCTGTCCAGATAACTATAAGCAACATTCCCATAGATAGAAACAAATCTGTTTACCGTCTCTTTCTGTACATAGGGATTTGTAAAACCGCTCGCCCCACCAAGAAGCCCTCCGGTAATGGAGGATAATTTATAAGCATCTATCATTGAAGAGCTAAGCATCTGCGGATCGTAATTATAAACCGTATTAGCCGAATACTCATTGCTCGCATGACGAGTTTCCATTCCAAAAATTGCGGTAATATCATGCCGGTGGGCAATCACTTTATTAAAATCCAATTGCTGTCTAAAATTATAGGCGTTATAGATTTGGCTTTTACTCGAATATATATTTCCATAAGGCAAGTTATAAACCACTCCCAAAGCCGGGGTATAGGTTGCACAATTGTTAACCATATTCCTTGCACTATACGAATTTTTATCTTGCATAATAGTATATCTATCATCACCATACTCATATTGAAACATAGCCGAATACCTTAACCAATCACAAAACTTAATCATTAACTTAGCCTGCG
>JAVWIB010000020.1:24084-24874 GCA_036639755.1 Bacteroidales bacterium | reverse complement strand
TTTGCCCCACATTCATCCCGAGTTCATCTAATGGAGTAATATCCAGGCTGTACAAACCATATTTTTCTATTGTATTCTGCTTATCCTCACTAAGCCTATCTGCTACCGTATTTGTATAAAAAGATCCCCCTTCATTTACAAGACCATCATACGGCAAATAAGCATAGCCGGGATTAAGAACATCATAAGACTGATCCTTGGAAATGCCATATTTAACATAATTGGAAATATCAAAAGTAAGCCACTTTGTAATTTGTGTTGAGTTCATAAAATTGAATCCAAAAGAATCATCTTTTGAATGAATATTTTGAAGCCTATTATGTTTGTAAGTTCCTGAAAAATTGAATTTATTTGTCTCCGTAGCTTTGCTTACGCTAATATTATGTTGTTGATAAATAGCCGTCCTCTTAGCATATTTTGCAACATCATCATAATAGTTATACCCCATTCCCGATAATGCGTTAAGTTGTTGTTCAACAGTTGCTGCCGATAATTCTCCTGTATATCCTTTTAAGATGGATTTAATACCCGGATTATTATAAACAGCATTGGATAGTAGATTTGCAGCATAATCGGCAGCTTTATCCCCTTTTAGGTTTGGATTCCGTAATGCCCACTCTCTTTCCAGATCAATCACATCAGCGGCATTGGTAAGCCTATCTGTATAAAATCTATAGGGAGCGATCGTCAAATTAGCGGAAAAGGAAACTTCGATCTTTCCCATCTTTGCTTTTTTGGTCATAATTACCACAACCCCATTTGCTGCCCTTGCTCCATAAATAGAGGTTGC